>NZ_JABXWS010000044.1:0-38489 GCF_015594425.1 Novosphingobium sp. HR1a | reverse complement strand
CCCCCAGACAGTCCACTTTCCTACAGTACCCGCAATCCCATACCATGTGTTCATGCCCAGCCCGTACACTCCCGGCAGCACAAGTTTACACCACAAGGTGACACCTCCACCCCACAAGGTGACACATCGCATTCGTAAGGTCACACCTGTCACCTCGCGCTACGCTCAAAACCCGCGCAAATCCGCGCCTCACCTGCACTCGGACATCAACGGTTCACCCATCAGACAGTGTAAACCCTGCAGACCTCCCGCATTCGTACCACCCCCTCGGGAACCATCCGTCCGCCCGCAGCTTGCCAGCACCGCCCGCGCATCCTAATGCCTCTTCACCTTTTCAAGACGGACCCCCTCGCTTGATCCTATCCCCCTTCGAATGGACGATCGCCAAGCGCTACATGCTGCCCGGAAAGGGCGAGCGCTTCATCGCTCTCGTCGCCGGCATCAGCCTCGTCGCGGTCATGCTCGGCGTTGCCGCGCTGGTCATCGTCATGAGCGTGATGAACGGCTTTCGCGCCGAACTCTTCGACAAGATCGTCAACCTCAACGGCCATGCCATCATCCAGGCTTACGGCGGCCGCCTCGACGATTGGCAGGGCGTGCTCAAGGACGTGCGCGCCACGCCGGGCGTCGTCCGTGCCTCGCCGTTGATCGACCAGCCGCTGGCCGTGACCTTCAACGGCCGCGTCGAGATGATCCAACTGCGTGGACAGACCGCCGAGGATATCGGCCGCGTCCGTGACAAGGTGAAGGTCGGCAACATAGCCGAACTCAAGCCGGGCTCGGAGAACGTGGCGATCGGCACGCAGCTGGCGCAGAACCTTGGCGTACAGGTGGGCGATGTCATCACGATCATGAACCCGCTGGGTCGCTCCACTCCGTTCGGGACGGTGCCGCGCTCGGTCGCTTATCGCGTCGCCGCGATCTTCGAGATCGGCGTCTACGACTACGACAACGCCTTCGTCATCATGCCCATCCCCGATGCGCAGACCTTGCTGCTGACGGGCGATTCGATCGGCATGATCGAGGTCACCACCAACAACCCCGACCGGGTGGGCGAGATCCTCGCGCCGCTGACGCGCCAGCTCTCGGGCCGCGCCGTCGTCACCGACTGGCGGACCATCAACGCCTCGCTGTTCGAGGCACTGGCGGTGGAGCGGGTGGCGATGTTCGTGATCCTCTCGATCATCGTGCTGGTGGCGGTGTTCAACATCCTCTCCTCGCTCATCATGCTGGTGCGCGCCAAGACCCGCGACATCGCGATCCTGCGCACGATGGGGGCGACGCGGCACTCGCTGCTCAAGGTCTTCGTCACCGCCGGCTTCTGCATCGGCGCGATGGGCACAGTGGCGGGCGTGATCATCGGCTTCATTTTCCTCTATTTCCGCCAGCCGATCGTGCATCTGGTGGAGATCCTGACGGGCCAGAACCTGTGGGACCCCTCGATCCGCTTCCTGACCGAGCTGCCCGCGCGCTCCGACCCGGTGGAGATCGCCACGATCTGCATCATGGCGCTGGTGTTCAGCTTCCTTGCCACGCTCTACCCCGCCTACAAGGCGGCGAGCACCGATCCCGTGCAGGTGCTGCGCTATGAATGATATCGTTGACCCTGTCGTCCGCCTGACCGACGTGACCCGCAGCTTCGAGCAGGGCGGGGTGAAGATCGACGTCCTGCGCGGCGTGAACCTCGAAGTCCGCCCCGGCGAGATCGTCGCGCTGCTCGGTCCCTCGGGATCGGGCAAGTCGACGATGCTGCAGGCGATCGGCCTGCTCGAAGGCGGCTTCGGCGGCAAGATCGAGATCGCCGGGATCGACGCCAGCAAGCTGGGCAAGGACCAGCGCGCGGCGGTGCGTCGCGATCACATCGGTTTCGTCTATCAGTTCCACCATCTGCTGCCCGACTTCAACGCGATCGAGAACGTGGTGTTGCCGCAGCTGATCACCGGAAAGCCGCGCACCGAGTGCGACGCGCGAGCGACCGAACTGCTCACTGCGCTGGGCCTCGGCGCAAGGCTGGAGCATCGTCCGAGCAAGCTCTCGGGCGGCGAGCAGCAGCGCGTCGCCGTGGCCCGCGCGCTGGCCAACCGCCCGCACATGGTGCTGGCCGACGAACCCACCGGCAATCTCGACGAGGCGACGGCGGACAAGGTCTTCGCCCAGTTCCTCGCGCTGGTGCGGGGGGAGGGCAGCGCCGCGCTCGTCGCCACGCACAACGAGCGGCTGGCGGCGGCGATGGACCGGGTGGTGCGGCTGCATGACGGGGTGCTGACCTGAGCGGCGCAAGCGCAGTTCTCTCATGCCCCTCCCGCTGGCGGGAGGGGCATGGGTGGGCAATCTCAGGTTCCTGATTCTTCGCCGGAACCGCCGTTGAACTCGCGGTTTTCCTTTCCCACATTGCTTAGTCCAGGCGATAAGAAAGGAACCCGCCAATGAGCGACATCCCGTCCACTATCGCAGCCGGCAGCACTCCGCCTCGGAGCTTCGGCTGGGACGACACGGCCGAACTGCACAAGTGCGAGGACGGCGGCGGGCTGTTCCACAACTTCAAGACGATCCGCCGCGGCACCGTGGCGGAACTGGTCGCCTTCGTGATGGGACTGCCCGAGGCGAAGCAGGACGACTATGCGATCGAGAAGGACGGCGACCACACGATGCGCATCGGTGAGATCCGCCATTTGTCCCGCCGCGCCGACTTTCCGGCTTCCTGAGCGCCATTGGTGAGTAAAGACCCCCGAACCATCGCGGATTTCACCGCGACCCTTCCCAACGGCGAGACGACCAGTCTTGCCGATCGGCTGGGCAGGGTGGTGCTGGTGGTCAACACCGCCAGCAAGTGCGGCTTCACTCCGCAGTACAAGGGGCTGGAGGAACTCTGGCGCAAGTACCGCGAACAGGGGTTCGAGATCATCGCCTTCCCCTGCAACCAGTTCGGCGGGCAGGAACCCGGCGATGCCGCTGAGATCGCGGCCTTTTGCGAGGTGAACTTCGGCCTCTCGTTTCCGCTGATGGGCAAGGTCGAGGTCAACGGGCCGGACGCTGTGCCGCTCTACGACTGGCTCAAGGCCGAGGCGCCTGGGCTGCTCGGCTCCAAATCGATCAAGTGGAACTTCACCAAGTTCCTCATCGACCGCGAAGGCAAGGTCGTGCGCCGTTTCGCCCCGACCGACAAGCCCGCTGCGCTCGACAAGGAGATATCTAAGTTGCTGTCGTCGTCCCGGACTTGATCCGGGACCGGTGGCGGTCTTTAGTCTGGAGCGTGCGCCGAACGCCCTGTCGAAAGGTGGGTTGTTCACGGCCAGCGGTCCCGGATCAGGTCCGGGACGACGACGTCAGGAGACCTTCTTGAAAGCCCCCACTTTTCTATCGGCCATCATTCTTGCTGCCACCGCCTGTTCACCGGCCGCCATCGCCGACCCGGTTGCCGTGACGCGCAGCGGAGAAGTCCGGGGTGAGGCGAACAAAGGCGTGGTCAGTTGGAAGGGCATTCCCTTCGCCGCGCCGCCGGTGGGTGACCTGCGCTGGCGCGCGCCGCAGCCGGTCGCGGCATGGGCCGGTGTGCGTCCGGCGACTGCCTACGGCCACGACTGCATGCAGAAGCCGTTTCCCAGCGACGCCGCACCGCTCGGCACGCCGCCCGCCGAGGATTGCCTCTACCTCAACGTCTGGAAGCCGGAGGGCGCGAAGGCGCAGTTGCCGGTGGTCTTCTGGATCTATGGCGGCGGCTTCTTGAACGGCGGCGCTTCGCCGCCGACCTATTCGGGCGCCGAACTGGCGCGCAAGGGCGTGATGGTGGTGAGTTTCAACTACCGCGTTGGCCGTTTCGGCACTTTCGCTCACCCGCAACTGACCAAGGCCGATGCCGAGGGCGGGCTACTGGGCAACTACGGCACGCTCGATCAGGTCGCCGCGCTCAAGTGGGTGCATCAGAACATCGCGGCTTTCGGCGGCGATCCCGCGAACGTCACGATTATCGGCGAGAGCGCGGGCGGCATGTCGGTGCACATGCTGATGACTTCGCCGCTGACGCAAGGTCTGTTCGCCCGGGCGGTCGTCATGTCCGGCGGAGACGGCACTGCACTCGGAGCGGGCGGTCTGGCCGAGGCGGAGAAGACCGGCACGGCTTTCGCCGCCACCAAGGGCATCGCGGCCGACGATCCGCAGGCGCTGGCAAAATTGCGCGCGCTCCCGGCGGAGCAGGTGGTCGATGGTCTGAATCTCGAGGCGCTGTTCGCAGCGAAGCGTCCGGCGTTCTCCTCGCCGTTCGTCGATGGCCGCATCGCGGTCGATGTGGCGAAGGCCTATGCCGATGGCAAGTTCACCAAGGTGCCGGTGATGATCGGGGCGACCAGCGCCGACATGGGCGGCCCGGACGGTTTCATGATCAAGGGTGCCCGCGACGTGGCGCGAACGCTGTCGCAGGCAGGCGCCCCGGTCTACGCCTATCGGTTTTCCTACGTGGCATCCTCGGTGGGCAAGCCAGGGGCAGGACACGCCAGCGACATTCCTTTCTTCTTCGATACACAGACGATCAAGTATGGCGATGTCACGACGGCTCGCGACGATGCGATGGGCGGCACGATCAGTGATGCGCTCGTCGCCTTTGCCACCAGCGGCGATCCCAGTGGCGGCAAGCGGCCGGTCTGGCCGCGCTACGATCCGGCCAGTGACATCATCATGGACTTCGCCGCCGACGGCGAAGCGCGCGTCGGCCACGATCCGTTGACGGCGCGCTAAGCCGAAGCGCGGCGCTCGGCGGCAACTGCCCGCAAGTCGATCGGAGGCGGGGCCGCGCGCTGGCCGGGCGTGGCCAATACCGTACGATTGCGCCCGAGGTGCTTGGCCAGGTAAAGCGCTTCGTCAGCCGCGGTGAAGCGCGCAGAGTGATCGTCGCCGGGTTCCATCATCGCCACGCCGACGCTGATCGTGCAGCGCCGCGATTCGCTTCCGCTGACATGGCTGCGTGCCTCGAAGGCGATGCGCACGGCTTCGGCGCGGGTCATGACCGCCTCGGGCGTGCGCGCCTGGATGATGGCCGCGAACTCCTCGCCGCCCACGCGAAAAACGTTTCCGGCACCCAGCGTCTCGCGCGCCACCATCGCCGCGTCGACGATCACCATGTCGCCAAAGCCGTGGCCGAGTTCGTCGTTGATCGCCTTGAAACGGTCGATGTCGAGCAGCGCCACGGCGACGCAGTCTTCGCCGCGCGGCGACCGGGCCAGCGCTTCGATGCGATCGTCGAGGGCGCGGCGATTGCCGATCCCGGTCAGTGGGTCGATGGAGGCCAGGCGATAGTGCTGTGCTGCCAGTTGCTCACGCCCCAGCGCGGTCAGGAACACGCCAAGCAGCAGGCCCTGCAATACGATCAGGAAGTTGAACAGCGCGATCGACCAGACCTGCGTTTCCTTCGGTCCGAACGGTGCGGGCAGCGAGAGCGAGAAGGGCGTGCGCAGCAGTTCGAACACGCAGAACACCGCGAAGATCCAGTACAGCGTCGTCGCCGATTGCAACTGCGGCTGGCGCATCCGCATGAATTCGCGCGCGGCCAGACCGTCGAACAGCGCGAAGAGCAGGACGCGCGGCATCATGCGCAGCTCTGCCATGGCATCGTCCGCACCGATGGTCGCCGAGAAAAGCAGCACCGCCACGCAGGGCAGCAGCATCAGCAGCGGCCGGGGCTTGCGTCCCGCCGTCACCCGCGCCGCCAGCCAGGCGGAGCCGTAAACCAGCGTCAGCGCGAACCAGCCCAGCCTCAGGCCAAGCGGGCCGGGTAATATTTCCGGATAAGTCAGAAGGACAGCGGCCGGCACCGCGATCCCGAACGGTGCGAACTGCCAGCGCCGCTGCACCGGGCGACCGTCCTTGAACCACGACAGCAGGATGGCAATGCACATGATCGCGCCGAGTGCCGTGCTGCACGCGGCGATCGTGGTGATATCAGGCATCGGCGGCGTCAGCGATGCCTTCGAAGCGGATGCGACAGATGAGTCATCGGCAGGTCCGTTCCGAAGGTCGAATCACGTCCGGCCTCTCCGGACGTCCACATATGCACCTAACGCAATGTCGTTAACGCTTCGTGTTGGCGCGGCGCAAGAGGCTGGCGTTGCAAATCGTTGCTCGAACGGGACTTTCCCGGGAGAATGGCCGCTCGCTCGAACGTTTCGGGCCGTGGGATGAAGGCCGCTTCATCGTCCAGGGTTAACCATGTCCCGATGTATCCCCTGCCTTGTCACGCGATGGCCTTGATCGGGCCGGGGGGCAGTGCATAGATTTGCCGGATGCCGCATGCTCCCTTCGTACCGCTCCGCATCTTCTCCAGCTTCACCATGCTGGACGGCGCGATCGACCCGAAGGCGATCGCCAAGCTGGCCAAGGAGCGCAAGTTCCCCGCCGCGGGGCTATGCGACCGTAACGGGCTCTATGCCGCGCCGATCTTCGCAGGGGCGGCGAAGGGCGCGGGTGTGCAGCCGATCGTCGGCACTTTCCTCGCTGTTGCCCGTCCGGGGGCCGCCAAGCAGGGACAGGAGCGCGCGATCGACTGGCTTGCCCTGTTCGCGCAGAACGAGGCGGGCTGGCTCAACTTGTGCGATCACGTCAGCCGCGCCCACCTTGGGCGCCCGCTGGAACTGGACCCGCACGTCGAGCTGGAATCGCTGCGCGGCCATACCGACGGACTGATCTGCCTGACCGGCGGCAATGAGGGCGCGCTGGCGCGCCTTTTCGCGGCGGGCCGTCACGAACAGGCGGAGAGCTACTGCGACACGCTGCAGTCCCTGTTCGGCGACCGCCTCTATGTCGAGATCACCCGCACCGGCGAGCCCGAGGAGGACGAGAGCGAGGAAGACCTGATCGCGCTCGCCTACAACCGCGACATCCCGCTTGTCGGCACCAACCCGGCGCAGTTCTCCGACCGCAGCTTCCACGCCGCGCACGACGCGTTGCTGTGCATCGCCAACTCGACGCAAGTGGACGCCGCCGATCGCCCGCGCTCCTCGTCCGAGCGCTGGGTGAAGCCCGCCGCCGAGATGGCGGAGCTGTTCGCCGATCTGCCCGAGGCGCTGGCGAACACCCTCGTCGTCGCGCAGCGCTGCGCCTACGTGCCGCCGCGCCGCAAGCCGCTATTGCCCAGCCTTGCCGGTGACCGCGAAGGCGAGGCGCGCATGCTCGCCGACGATTCGCGCCGTGGCCTTGCCGCCCGTCTGGCGCCCTACTGGCCCGAGGTGACCGAGCAGGAACTGGACGAGGCAATGGCCCTCACCGGTGACGAACGCCGCGCTGCCTATGAAATCCTGCGCGAGAAGGGCGTCACCGAGGACTTCCTGGAATATGCCGAGCGCCTCGATTTCGAGGTCAATATCATCGTCGGCATGGGCTTCCCCGGCTACTTCCTGATCGTCGCCGACTTCATCAAGTGGGCGGGCGACAACGGTATTCCGGTGGGGCCGGGGCGCGGTTCGGGCGCGGGCTCGCTGGTCGCCTGGGCGCTGACCATCACCGGCCTCGACCCGCTGAAGCTGGGCCTGCTGTTCGAACGCTTCCTCAACCCGGAACGCGTCTCGATGCCCGACTTCGACATCGACTTCTGCGAAACGCGGCGCGGCGAAGTGATCCGCTACGTCCAGAAGAAGTACGGGCATGACCACGTCGCGCAGATCATTACCTTCGGTAAGATGAAGGCCCGCGCGGTGCTGCGCGACTGCGGCCGTATCCTGCAGATGGGGTATGGCCGCGTCGATTCGCTGTGCAAGATGGTCCCGAACCATCCGACCGACCCCTGGACGCTGACCGAGACGATTCAGGGCCGCAAGGCGCACGGTGTGACCAAGGACCCGCCGGTCGCGGAGTTCAAGCGCGAGTACGACAACGACCGCGAAGTGCGCCGTCTGGTCGATCTGGCGGTGCAGCTGGAAGGCCTGCCGCGCAACTCCTCGACTCACGCGGCGGGCGTCGTGATCGGCGACCGTCCGCTGGCGCAGCTGGTGCCGCTTTACCGTGATCCGCGCTCCGACATGCCGGTGACCCAGTTCGACATGAAATATGTCGAGGACACCGGCCTGGTGAAGTTCGACTTCCTTGGCCTCAAGACGCTGTCGGTGCTGCGCAAGGCCTGCGATCTGCTTGAGCGGCGCGGGATCACCATCAATCTCTCGACCCTCGCGTGGGACGATCCGGGCGTCTACGAACTGCTCAAGCGCGGCGACACCGTGGGCGTGTTCCAGCTGGAATCGGAAGGCATGCGCCGCACTCTGGCAGCAGTGAAGCCGACCAACTTCGGCGACATCATCGCGCTCGTCTCGCTTTATCGTCCGGGTCCGATGGATAACATCCCGCTGTTCGGCCAGCGCAAGAACGGCCTCGCGCCGATCGAGTATCCGCACGACAAGCTGGCGGGCATCCTCGGCGAAACGTATGGCATCTTCGTCTATCAGGAACAGGTCATGCAGGCCGCGCAGATCCTGGCAGGCTACTCGCTGGGCGACGCCGACCTTCTGCGCCGCGCGATGGGCAAGAAGGTCCAGGCCGAGATGGACAAGCAGCGCCAGCGCTTCGTCGATGGCTGCAAGGAAATCTCAGGGATCGAGGCCGCCAAGGCCAACGAACTGTTCGACTTGATCGACAAGTTCGCGGGCTACGGCTTCAACAAGTCGCACGCCGCCGCCTATGCGCTGTTGGCCTACCACACCGCCTGGTTCAAGGCGCATTACCCGCACGAATTCTATGCCGCCGCGATGTGCTTCGACATGCACCAATCGGAAAAGCTGGCGATCTTCGTCGATGACGCACGCCGTAACGGCATCGAACTCGCCGCGCCTGACATCAACAAGTCCGAAGCCGAGTTCATCGTCGAGGAAACGGCGGAAAGCCATGCCGTGCGCTATGCGCTGGCGGGTATCCGCAACGTCGGCGAGAAAGCGATGGACGCCATCGTCGCCGAGCGTGAGGCGAATGGGCCGTTCATCGATCTCGACGATGTGTTCCGCCGGGCACCTGCAGGTTCGATGAACCGTCGTCAGCTTGAAAGCCTTGCCGCTGCGGGGGCTTTCGATGCGCTGGAGCCCAATCGTGCTAAGGTTCTCGCCAACGCCGATACCTTGCTGGCCGAAGCGGATCGTTCCTCGCGCGAGCGCAACTCGACCCAGGGTGGCCTCTTTGGCGGCGAGGATCACGTCGAGCAGGGCCTGCGCCTCGTCGAAGCGGACAAGTGGGACCGTGCCGACCAGATGGCCAAGGAGCGCGAGACCTTCGGTTTCTACTTCGCCGCGCATCCGGTGGAAGCGTATCGCGCGGTAGCATCGGCAAACGGTGCTCGGACCTACTCTAGTCTCATGGCAGGCGGAGGCGGCGGTGGCCGCACCGGCGCGGTGATGGCGGCGATGGTCGAGAACGTCCAGAAGCGAAAGACCCGCAAGGGCAAGGATTTCGTGATGGCCGATTTCTCGGATTCGTCAGGCAATTTCTCGGCCTCGTGCTTCGAGGAGAGCCTTGTCGAGAACTTTGTGAAGTGGGCCAAGGAAGGCGCCTGCATCCTGCTCAACGTCGAACTGGACTCCCCGAGCCCGGACGAACCCCCGCGCATTACCGTGCGGGGTGGCAAGCCGCTGAACGAAGTGAAGGCCGATGCGCGCATGGTCCTCAAGCTCGACATCGATCGGGTCGAGGCGGTGCAGGAACTGGCTCTGCTGATGCGTCCCGGGGAGCGCGGTGCGGGTGAAGTGATCGCGACGCTGCACCTCGGCGACGGGCGGACGCAAAAAGTCCGGCTTGGCCGCGACTTCGCGCTCGACGGTGAATTTGCCGAGCACCTCCAGAGTGTGGAAGGGATCACCAACGTTTCGCTGACCGCCAAGCGCGGGCCGGAGCGGGTGGCGATGGCGGCGTGACATGGCGGCAGCCCCCGGCGCGGGGCTGCCTTCGCCGAGGTCACTTGTCGGTCTTGACCGCATCCTGAGCGGCATCGCCGACCTTGGTGGCGGCATTGCCCACATCGTTGGCGGCTTCTGCGATCGCGTTGTCCTTGGCGGTCTCGCTGTTCTGGCTGAACAGGTAGATGCCGCCGATGATGGCGACGAGCAGCACGAGGGCCATGACGATCCCGGTGCCGCCTCCCGTGGTCCGGGTTTCGCGGATGATCGTCGTGTGACCTGGTGCTGCATTGGTCGGCTGTTCGGTGGTGACGGTTTCTTCTGCCATTATGAACTCCTGTCCCTTGAGGCTTTCTGGCAGGAGCAACGCGCGGTTTTCAGCGAAGTTGCCTGAAACGCGGGCCAAGGGCGGATCGGCCTGTCAAAGCAGCGAGAGTTGCCCGTCCAGCGAGGGGCGGCGAAACTGCGTGCAGTCGAGCGCGACGTGCGGGGTGTTCATACCCAGCCGGGAGGCCGCGACGCGGAACCGGCGACGAAACAGGTCGGCCCAGACGCCTTGCGGCTTCATGCGGGTTACGAAATTCGGATCATTGTCCCGCCCGCCCCGGATCGAGCGGATTGTCGCCATAACCTTGCCCGCACGCTCCGGGAAATGCGCCTCGAGCCATTCACGGAACAGCGGCGCGACTTCGTGCGGCAGGCGGATCACGATCCATGAGGCCGAGCGAATGCCCCGCTCGGCGGCGTCCTCGAGAATGCTTTCCATGAAGCTGTCGGTGATTGAGGGAATGACCGGTGCGATCGACACATGTGCCGGAACCCCGGCTTCGGCCAGTCGCCCCAGCGCGGCCATGCGCTTGGCAGGAGAGGCGGCGCGGGGTTCCAGTTTCTGCGACAGCACCGGGTCGAGGCTGGTCACCGATATACCGACGTGGATGAGATTGCGTCTGGCCAGTTTCTCAAGAAGGTCGAGGTCGCGCAGCACGCGGTCGGACTTGGTGGTGATCGTCACCGGATGGCCCACGTCTAGGCAGAGTTCCAGAACCTCGCGCGTGATGCGATAGCGCGTCTCGATCGGCTGGTATGGGTCGGTATTGGTGCCCATTGCGATCGGTGCGGGATTGTAGCCAGGCTTTGCCAGCGTCTCACGCAGCAGCTTCGCGGCTATGGGTTTGGCGAACAGCTTTGTTTCGAAATCGAGGCCGGGCGACAAGTCATGGAAAGCGTGTGTGGGGCGGGCGAAGCAGTAGATACAGCCATGTTCGCAGCCCCGGTAGGCGTTCACCGACCGGTCGAACGGAACGTCGGGCGACTTGTTGAACGAGAGGATCGAGCGCGGATGTTCTTCCGTCACCGTCGTGGCGGGATTGCGGGACGGGCCATCCACCGTCTCCATCGCATCGAGCCAGTCGCCGTCCGCTTCGCGCGCAGACAGGTTGAAGCGCGTGCTTGCTGCGCCGCTGACCGCTCCTCTGCCCTTGATCGTTTCCATGCAAGACGTGTGAACAAAATAAGAACAAAAGTCAATCTGCCCCTGACAGGTTGATCTTGCTGCGCTGCACCCTTAGGCGGGCACGAAAGGGGAATTTCATGGCAGGCGCAGCGCGCAGGGTCGGAGCCGAAACGTCAGCGACACGGGCGCTTATCGTCGAGGCTACCAATCAGTTGATCCGCGACGAAGGCTACGCCTCCGTCAGCACGCGGCGCGTGGCCGCGCGGGCGGGGCTCAAGCCCTCGCTGGTGCATTACTATTTCCCGACCACCGACGATCTGCTGGTCGAGGTTTCGCGCCAAGGCGCCGCGCAGAGCGACCGCATGATCGAGGAAGCGCTGGCCTCCGATGATCCGCTGCGGGCGCTGTGGGGTTTCTTCATCGACACCAGCCGAGTGGCGATGGCGCTGGAATTCATGGCGCTCGCAAACCACCGTCCGGCCGTGCGCGAATACATGGCGCAGCACAGTGAGGAGATGCGCGCCCGGCAGGTCGAGATTCTCAAGCACATGCTTGGTGACAGGCTGGACCGGCTCGACGGTTTCGATGCCGCCGGGTTCAGCGTGGTCCTTGCGGGCATCGGCCGCGCGGTGGTGATGGAGCAGGGGCTTGGCGTGAAGACCGGCCATGCCGAAGCGATCCGCATCGTCGAAGGCTGGCTGGACAAGCTGGCGGCCTGATACACCCGTCTGGATACGGGCCGGACACATAACGCGCGGGCGCTGATTGGCCCTGCGCTTGGCGCGGTGCGCGCAAGCCTGCTTGATTCTCCCGGATGCGGGACGAAGAACGTGATAACAGCGTTCTCATACGGCATCCTTGGGAGACATGACCATGACGGTCGCCACCACGACGACTCAGTTGAAGACTGAGCATATCAAGCCTCAGATCGGCAGCCGCATCCTCAACTCGAAGGAAGAACTGCTTTCCGGCGAACTCGCCGCGCAGCTTCGCGAGGAACTGGAAGCGCGCGGTATTCTGGTATTCCCGCAAGTGGGCTTCGACGACGCGGAGCAGATCGCCTTCACCAAGACGCTCGGCGAATATGCGCCCGAGGGTCCGGACGGCGGTCCGAGCAAGATCACGCTCGACGTGAAGGAAAATCCGGCCAGCGCCGAGTATCTCAAGGGCTCGCTCTACTGGCACATCGACGGCACCCGCAACGAAGTGCCGATTCTCGCCTCGCTGCTGTCGTGCAAGGTGCCGAGCCCGAAGGGCACGGGCAACACCGGGTTCTCGAATACTTATGCCGCCTACGACGCGCTGTCGGATGAGGACAAGGCGTACTACGACGACTTGCGCGTGCTCCATGGACCCTGGGCCTCGCTGTTCTATTACGAGCCGGAGCCGAGCCTCGCGAAGCTCAAGATCATGCAGGGCATTGGCGAGAAGGTGCTGCCGCTGGTGTGGAAGCACGCCTCGGGGCGCAAGTCGCTGGTGCTGGGCTGCACCTGCCATCACGTGCAGGGCGTCGACCACCTGGAGAGCGCGCGGATCATCCACGGCTTGCGCGAATGGGCGACGGGGCCGGAGTTCACCTATAGCCACGAATGGTCGGTGGGCGATCTCGTGATCTGGGATAACACCGGCACCATGCACCGCGCGGAGGCTTACGACCCGACGTGCGGGCGCATGATGCACCGCACCAAGCTGGAGGGCGAGGAACCCTGGGCAGTGGAGTAGCGCTGAACGATTTCTCCCCGCGCGTGTCTCGGGGAGAAACAAAAGAAAAAGCCCGCCCCCTCGTCTGAGGGGGCGGGCCTTTTTCATTCAACCAACCGAAGGATCAGGCCCAGGTGGCCATCTCGGTTTCGAGGTTCTCGACGATCGCCTCGAAGAACTGCTCGGTGGTCATCCAGCTCTGGTCCGGACCGATCAGCAGCGCGAGATCCTTGGTCATCTTGCCGCTTTCGACGGTCTCGATGCAGATGCGCTCGACGGTCTCGGCGAACTTCACGACGTCCGGCGTACCGTCGAACTTGCCGCGATAGGCAAGGCCGCGGGTCCAGGCGAAGATCGACGCGATCGGGTTCGTCGAGGTCGCCTTGCCCTGCTGGTGCTGGCGGTAGTGACGGGTCACGGTGCCGTGCGCCGCTTCGGCCTCAACGGTCTTGCCGTCGGGCGAGAGCAGAACCGAGGTCATCAGGCCCAGAGAGCCGAAGCCCTGCGCGACGGTGTCCGACTGGACGTCGCCGTCGTAGTTCTTGCAGGCCCAGACGAACTTGCCCGACCACTTGAGCGCCGAGGCGACCATGTCGTCGATCAGGCGGTGCTCGTAGATGATGCCGGCGGCGGCGAACTTCTCGGCGAAGCCTTCCTTGTCGAACACTTCCTGGAACAGATCCTTGAAGCGGCCGTCATAAGCCTTGAGGATCGTGTTCTTGGTCGACAGGTACACCGGCCAACCCAGGTTGAGGCCGTAGTTGAACGAGGCGCGCGCGAAGTCGCGGATCGATTCGTCGAGGTTGTACATCGCCATGGCGACGCCCGGAGCCGGGAAGTCGAACACGTCGAGGTCGATCTTGTCGCCGTTCTCGCCGTCCCACACCAGGCGCAGCTTGCCGGCGCCGGGGATCAGGGTGTCGGTGGCCTTGTACTGGTCGCCGAAAGCGTGACGGCCGACGACGATCGGGTCGGTCCAGCCCGGAACCAGGCGGGGCACGTTCGAGATCACGATGGGCTCGCGGAAGACGACGCCGCCGAGGATGTTGCGGATGGTGCCGTTGGGCGACTTCCACATCTTCTTGAGGCTGAATTCCTCGACGCGGGCTTCGTCGGGGGTGATGGTGGCGCACTTGACGGCGACGCCGAATTCCTTGGTCGCGTTGGCGGCGTCGATGGTGATCTGGTCACCGGTCTCGTCGCGCTTCTCGACCGAGAGGTCATAGTACTTGAGGTCGATGTCGAGGTAGGGGAGGATCAGACGCTCGCGGATCCACTGCCAGATGATGCGGGTCATTTCATCGCCGTCCATTTCGACGACGGGGTTCACAACCTTGATCTTTGCCATTCTAAAGGGACTCCCCTGGGGTGAGAATTGCGGCAGTCTCTAGGCACGGCTGCGCCCCATGGCAAGGCCGAGACTGGGGTGTGACAGCACCGACAGCGGCTTTGCAGGCCGGGTTCGTCCCCGTGCCTGTCACTAAGTGCAGGAGAGGAGGGCAGGATGAGCGAGGAAGTGTTGCTGGCCGAGTGCAATGGCGTGCTGGAGGTCACGATTAACCGGCCCGAACAGCGCAACGCGATGACCAAGGTGGCGGCGGCGGGAATCGCGGCGGCGATGGATCGGCTCGAATCGGCGGATCACCTGCGCTGCGCGATCCTGACGGGCGCGGGTGGCAGCTTCTGCGCAGGCATGGACCTCAAGGGTTTCCTGAACGGCGAACTGCCGGTGGACGAGCGCGGCGGCTTCGGCGGCATCTGCACGTGGACCCCCGGCAAGCCGATCATCGCGGCGGTCGATGGGCCGGCGCTGGCAGGGGGCTTCGAACTCGCACTTGCATGCGATCTCATCGTCGCGAACAAAAATGCACGCTTCGGCATTCCTGAGGTCAAGCGCGGGCTGGTCGCGGCGGGAGGCGGTCTGATGCAACTCCCGCGCCTGTTGCCCCGCGCCCTGGCGATGGAACTGGCACTGACCGGCGAGCCGATCGGAGCCGAGAGGGCGCTCGAACTGGGCCTCATCAACCGCGTCACCGACGGCCCGGCGGTCGAGGTCGCGCGTGAACTGGCGCGGGCGATCGCGGCGAACGGTCCGCTTGCGCTGGCGGCATCCAAGGGGATCGTGCGCGATTCATGGCTGTGGCCGATTGATCGGATCAACGAACACCAGACGCCTTATGTGGAGCATGTCTTCACGTCCGAGGACGCGAGGGAGGGCGCGCGTGCCTTCGCGGAGAAGCGCACACCGGTCTGGAAAGGCCGATAAGCGCGGTGCGCCGGTCTCATCGTCGGCGGCTGGGCAATTCTACTAGGGCCTTTGCCTAAGGGATACTCCGTTCCGGTCGCCTCGGATACGCAGAGGGCGGGTCGTGTGGAAGTATTTGCGGGAGAATATCGCAAATATTGAACAGGACCCGACAGTGATCGATGCACGCCGTTTCAATGCCATGATCCGCGAATTGCGCATGGGTTGCCGTTGAAGCCGGAAGGTCGGTGATCATGCGCCCCTCCATTCGTCCGACCCTGCAGGGATTGTCGCGCCTCTTCGGCCGAAAGCCCGACGACATCGTGGTGCGCGCCAGCGATCGGTGGGAGGTCGCACCGGGCGGCGCGGTCTACGTGAAGCCGGCGCTGATGCTCTCCAACCAGATCGAGCGCATCCGGGGGGCCGAATTCGCCACCGTGGCCGAGGTTGTCCGCGACTTTCGCGGCGGCTTCGACGTGCCGCAGAACCCGACGATGGGTTACGCCTTCCGCAAGGCGCTAGTGCTGGACGGCGTGCTCTACGCCGGTGCGGCGACGCGCCACCTGAGGCCGCGCGCGGGTCGCCGGCCGCTGGGCATGGTGCGGCGCGTGGCAGCGCGATCGGCCTTCTACGAAAGCTGGGTCGGCAATCGGTGGTTCGGTAACTGGCTGAGCGACGACTGCCTGACCTACCGCTTGGCCGAAGGCGCAGGCGTGCCGATGGCGACGCTGCCTGCGAAGGGGCATCAGCCCGACTATGAGCGCAGGCTCGGCATGGCGGCGACGCGGGCAGGGGCGGTGCTGTTCGACGAACTCGTGGTGTTCGACGACGTGCCGCACAACGATCACAAGCGGCGCCGGGCGGACGATCTGCGGCGGCGGCTCGTCGGTCACGATCGGAGCGGGCATCGCGGGGTCTTCCTCCTGCGTGGCACGACCGGCGACCGGCGGGTGCTCGGCAACGAGCGGCAGGTTGCGGAGCATCTGGCGGCGCGGCACGGCTTTCGCGTGCTCGACCCTTCGAACGCGACGCTGGAGGAGATCGTCGATGCCTGCGCGGGCGCACAGGTGGTCGCGGGGGTCGAGGGAAGTCATCTGGTTCATGGGCTGGTGATGATGCCGGCCAAGGCACGGGCGCTGGTGATCCAGCCTCCTTCGCGAGCGGTGGTGGCGCTCAAGTTGCTGACCGACCGGCAGGGTCAGGACTATTCGGTGGTAGTGGGTACGGGAGGCGACGATGTTTTTTACGCGGATACCGACGAAATCGATAGAACGCTCGATCTTGCCTGACACCGCCGCGCACAGCGAGCGCGCGCGGCGTCCCTCGGCCTGGCAGACGATGCGCGAGGATTATCGGCGGCACGGCAGTTCGGTCACCAACGGGGCGTTTATCTCGCTGTGCGTCTATCGCTTCGGCCGATGGGGGCTGCAGCGGCGCAGCGCTTTGGGCCGCAAGCTGGCCTCGAAAGTCTATGGCTTCATGAACCTGTTCGTGGCCAACATCACCAAGATCTGGATTCCGCCGCAGGTCACGATCGGCGACGCATTCCATATCGTCAACAACGAGGGGTCGCTCTCGATCCACCCCGAGGCGGTCATCGGCGACCGGCTGGGGGTGATGCACAACGTCACCATCGGCACCAACATGAAGCGGGGCGTGCCGACGATCGGCGACGACGTCTTCATCGGTACGAATTCGACGGTGCTGGGCAACATCCGCATCGGCGACCGGGTGCGCATCGGCGCCAACACGGCTGTGTCGACCGACGTGCCTTCGGACTCGGTCTGCGTTGGCTCGCCTGCCCGGATTTATCCTCGCCTGGGGCCGCTCCTGTGAGCCGCGCCGTCCGCACCGTCTTCGATCTGTTCGCGCACAACCTGCCCGAACACGCGGCCAAGACGTTCCTCGTCGATCCCGACCGCAGCTGGACTTACGCCGAGGTCGCCGCCGAAGTGGGCCGCGTCTGCGCCTTCCTCGCGGCGAGCGATCTGCAGCCCGGCGACCGCGTGGTCGTGCAGGTTCGCAAGGGCATGCGCGAGGTGGCGGCGATGCTGGCGGTGAGCCGGATCGGCTGCGTTTTCGTCAACGTCAACACCGTCTGGACCGGCGAGCAACTCCACTACGTCATCGAGGACAGCGGCGCGCGCGGGGCGATCCTCGAAGGCGGAGCGGCGGCCGCGCTGCCCGGAGGCCATGCGCTGGCGGTGCTGGTCGCGGGCGGGGCGCCCGCCGCAGGCATGCAACTCTGGGACGATCTGCCCGCAGCCGAGCCCGAAGTGCCGATCTCGCGCGATGACGGCGACCTTGCGGCGATCATCTACACGTCCGGCTCGACCGGGCGGCCCAAGGGGGTGATGCTCACGCACGCGAACATCGTCAGCGGCGCGCGTTCGGTCACCGCCTATCTCGAACTGCGCGGCGATGACAGGCTGCTCAGCGTGCTGCCCTACAGCTTCGACTACGGGTTCAACCAGCTCACTACCATGATGCTCGTCGGCGGCACGGTGGTCCACCAGCCCGTCGCGATGGCGACCGAGATCGTGCGCGTCATCCGGGAGCAGCGAGTGACCGGCTTCGCGGCGGTGCCTCCGCTCTGGATCCAGTTCATCCGCCTGCTCGACGCCTCGGGCGAGGTGCTGCCTTCGCTGCGGCTCGTCACCAATTCGGGCGGCAAGATCCCGCTGAACATCCTCGAGCGGATGCCTGCGCTGCTGCCGGATACGCGCATCTATCTCATGTACGGTCTCACGGAGGCGTTCCGCTCCACCTACCTGCCTCCCGAGAAGTTCGCCGCCAAGATGGGCGCGATCGGCCGCGCGGTGCCGGAGAACGAAGTCTACGTCATCCGCGAAGGCATCGGCATCGCCGGGCCGGGAGAGCAGGGCGAACTCGTCCACCGCGGCGCCTTCGTCAGCCAGGGCTACTGGAACCGCCCGGACGCCACCGCCGAGAAGATCAGGCCCTGTCCCGAACTCGCCGCGCTGATCGGCGAGGAGCCGGTGGTCTACAGCGGCGACATCGTGCGCATCGACGAGGACGGCGACTTGTGGTTCGTCTCGCGCCGCGATGCCCTGATCAAGAGCAGCGGCTTCCGCATCAGCCCCGACGAGGTCGAGGACATCGTCCACCGCAGCGGCATGGCCGCCGACGTGGTCGTCTTCGGTGTCGCCGACGACCTGCTCGGCCAGAGCGTCCAGGTCGCCGCCACGCTCGCCCCCGGCGCCACGCGCGAGGGGCTGCTGGCCTACTGCCGCAAGGTGATGCCTGCCTACATGGTGCCGCGCGCGATCCATGTCTGGAACGCGCCGATGCCGCGTACCGCCAGCGGCAAACTGGCCCGGCCGGAGGTGGTACGCCTGAGCACCCCGGGCGCCGAACGTCCGCAACTTTCGATCTAGGAGCAATGCACATGGCCCTCACCACCGACAGGATCATTCAGAACCTTCAGGCGATCTCCGGCTACGACGGCGCCGTCGATCCCGACACCTGCCTGTTTTCCTCCGGCATGCTCGATTCGATCGCGATGATCTCCCTCATTGCCTTCGTCGAGCAGGAGGCCGGGATCGAGATTCGCGCCGACGAGGTGACGCTGGAGAACTTCGACACGCCCGCGCGCATCACCCGCTTCGCTGGCGAACGGGTATGAACGCGGCGGATCGCGACACCTGGCTGGCGGCGGCGGCCGAGCAGTTCGGCACCCCGTCCTTCGTGTACTTCACCGAGGGCATCGCCGAGAGGATCGCCGCGCTCCGCCATGCCTTCGACGACCAGCTGGCGCTCAGCTTCGCGGTCAAGTGCAACCCCAACCCGGCACTGCTGAAATGGATGGTCGGGCGGGTCGACCTGCTGGACGTCTCGTCCATCGGCGAATTCCGGCTGGCGCTGCAGGCCGGGTGGGACCCGGCACTCGTGAGCTTCACCGGCCCCGGCAAGCGCGAATTCGAGATTCGCGAGGCAGTCCTCGGCGGGGTCGGCCTGCTGGTGCTCGAATCCTTGCGCGAAGCTGGAATTGCGGACGAGGTTGCCCGCGCCGCAGGCCGTGTCCAGCCGGTGCTGCTGCGGATCGCGCCCGATTCCGTCCCGCGCGGGTTCGGCGACCAGATGGCCGGGCGCCCCAGCCCGTTCGGCATTGACCTGCCCGATGCCCGCGAGGCGCTGGAGCAGATCGTCGCAATGCCAGGCCTGCGCCTTGCCGGGCTGCACATCTATTCCGGCACCCAGTGCCTGAAGCCCGACGCCATCGTCGAGAACTACCGGGGCTTCCTCTCGATTTTCACCGACTTGTGCGAGGCGGTGGACATCACGCCGGACAGTCTCGTCCTCGGCTCGGGGCTGGGCGTGGCATACCACGAGGGAGACACGCCGCTGCCGCTGGAGGCCGTGGCCTCCGCGATCCTGCCCGACATTGCGAGCTTCCGCGCGGACCCGCGCTTCGCCCGTACCCGGCTGAAGCTGGAACTGGGCCGCTATCTCGTGGCCGAGGCGGGCTATTTCCTCGTACGGGTGGTTTCGCTCAAGCAGTCGCGGGGCGTGTCCATCGCGATCTGCGACGGCGGCATGAACAACCACCTGCCTGCCTCCGGGCATTTCGGCATGGTGATTCGCCGCAACTACAAGATGCACCGTGTCGGCGGCGGAGCGGAGACGGGCACCTACGACGTGACCGGGCCGCTGTGCACCTCGATCGACCGGCTGGCGGGCGGGGTGGTGCTGCCGACGCTGAGCGAAGGCGACGTGATCGCGGTCCACAACAGCGGTGCCTATGGCCTGACGGCCAGCCCCATCCACTTCATCGGCCATGCGCCTCCGGCGGAACTGATGGTGGTCGACGGCGCGCTGCACGACGTCTCGCGCTTCTTCGAGACAACGACGGCGTGGCCGGGCGTGCCGTTTCCGGAAGGGCAGGGCGCTCTCGCTACGGCCTGAAGATTCACGGCTAAAGAAAAACCCCGCCTGGTCGCAAGACCGGCGGGGTTTCTGGAATGGTGGGCGTAGCAAGGATTGAACTTGCGACCCCTACGATGTCAACATAGTGCTCTACCACTGAGCTATACGCCCATTCCATTCATGGTTTCCTGCGGCGAACCGTAGGTCTCCATTCAAGCGCTCCGGTGAGTGTCCCCGCCGGAGGACTGGCCCTCTAGCTGCGCTTCTTTTGGCTGGCAAGGGCCTTGTGAGAAAAAATTTCGCTCAGAGCGTGGCGTGCTCGGCAAGGCCGAAGACGCGCTGCACTTCCATCACGATATCGCGCAGGTGGAAGGGCTTCGAGAGCACCTTGGCCTGGGGCGCCTCGCGGCTGGCACGCAGGGTCACGGCGGCGAATCCGGTGATGAACATCACCTTGGTCGAGGGCGAAATCTCGGCGCACCTTTGCGCAAGCTCGATCCCGTCCATTTCGGGCATGACGATATCAGACAGCAACAGGTCGAAATCGTCGTTCTTCAGATGGGGGATCGCCTCGGTCCCGCGATCGACCGCGACCACGCTGTAGCCCGCGTTCTGCAGCGCGCGGGCCAGGTAGGTGCGCATTGCGTCGTCGTCTTCGGCGAGGAGGATGCGGATCATCGCAGGTGTCCAGTCTTGTGCGTTGTGTTCTGGCATCGGCTTCGCCGTGCGTCTGTCCGTAGGCATACAAGGTAAGCGTTTATATTTCTTGTCCCTATTCGGAGGTGACCGGTATCGGGACGCTTTGACAGGACGGTATGAAACGCACAGCTTGAAGGGATGAGCGGGGCATTGGGTGAGAACGATTCGCAAGCCGGGTGGCAAGGTGTGGGCCAGGGTACGGGCGGCGGCCGAATTCCCGGCGCTCCCGGTGTTCCGGCGTTCTTTCTCGCCGAGGTCAACCCTTCCGCGATCCCGGTTCTGATCGCGGCGCCGCATGGCGGGCGTCATTATCCCCGGGCACTTCTCGCCGATTTTCGCCATGGTCCGACGGCGGCGCTCAAGCTCGAGGACCGTTATGTCGACCTCATGGCGCGCGGCATTGCCGAGGCCACGGGCGCGAGCCTGATCGTGGCCAACGCACCGCGCGCGATGATCGACCTCAACCGTGCGCCGGACGACATCGACTGGGAGATGTTCCAGCGCGAGGCTCGGCCATCGGAGGGTGTTCCCACGGCAAGTCGGCGTGTTCGGGGTGGGCTGGGCCTCATTCCCCGGCGCCTCCCCGTGCAGGGCGATCTGTGGCGGCGGCGGCTGGGAGCGGCCGATCTTGCCGAGCGGCTCGCCGGAGTGCATGAACCCTACCACGCAGCGATCGCCAAGGCGCTGTCGACGCTGCGCGAGCGGTGGGGTGCGGCCTTGCTGATCGATCTGCACTCGATGCCGCCGCTGCCGTCGCGGCCCGGCGTCGCCAGCGCGCAAGTCGTGATCGGTGACCGCTTCGGGGCGAGCAGCCATGGCAGCGTCGTCGCGTCCGCCTTCGCCCATTTCGCCCAGGTCGGGCGCGAGGCGGCGCACAATCGTCCTTACGCCGGTGGTTATGTGCTGGAACGGCATGGCGATCCGCGCGGCGGCATTCACGCGCTGCAGATCGAGGTGGATCGCAGCCGCTATCTCGATTCGGCGCTGGTCGAACCGTCCGAGCAGATGACGGGGATGATCGAGGATCTGGCGGGATTGGTGCGCCGTCTGGGCAGTGTCGTTGCGGAACTTGGGCGTGACGCGGGCGCGCAGGACTGGTCGCTGGCGGCGGAGTAGAGCGTGATCGCGTATGACTGAAACACCCTTCGTCATCGCCACCTTCGCGGGAATGACGATGATACCGCTGAAGTCGATCACGCTTTAGTCAGCGAGTAATTCCCTGAGGGCATTAAAAAACCACCTCGTGCGATGCACGAGGTGGCCAAGGTTCAGGGAGGAGGTGCACAATGTGCACCAACCCGAACGGGCCATGAGGGTAGCGCCGGCCGGGCAAGACCTACATAGGCCGACCCGATCCGACATTCAAGCGATTCGTGAAGCAGGACGCATAAGAAATGTCCAGCGAACTATCCGTAACGCTAATCGAATGGAGCGGGACTGTGACAAAAGTGTCATAACGCCCGCTCCACGAAGGTGAATCAGGCGTTCACGTCATCCGCGACGCCGTCCGCGACCGGTGCGGCGGGCGGCGTGAAGTTCGGCACCTTGCCCTGCGATGCCTGGCGGCCGAAGATGTCGCGGACGAGTTCCAGCGAGAACAGGTGCGCGTAGATCAGGCCGAGTAGGCCGTTCTGGTTCCACTGGCGCAGGACGTCGCCGCGCACTTCGCGCAGCTTGTTCTCGTCGACCATCTGGAAGCCGCGGTAGTTGAAGGGCTGGGCCGCGCCCACGTCGATGTTCAGTTCGCCGTCCATGAGCAGCTTGTGCTTCTCGAGTTCGGCCATGAACTGCGCGGTCTTGTTGCCCGCGATCTCGAAGTTCTCGCAGAACTTGAGCATGTTGGTGGTGGTGTCGGTCGGCTGGCCTTCGTCGTCGAACAGGCGCTCGCCTTCCTCGATCTCGCCGACGAGGTCGCTCGACGGGTCGACGCAGAGCGACAGCTCATCCGAATCCGGGCGCAGCTTGGCCAGCATGAAGGGATAGCGGCGCACGTAGGCCGGGATGTAGACGGGGGTGTTCACCGTGCCGTCTTCATCGACAAACACGTTGGTGCCTTCGTTCATGCCCATCAGCACCAGCGGAATCGGGTTCTCGCCTGCGGTGAAGATGATCGGAAAGTTGCGCTGGGCCTGCGGGAATTCCTCGACCGTCAGCGGCACCGAGTTGATGCCGGCCAGCCAGGTGGCCTTGTCGGTCGAACGGGTCTTCCAGTTGGCGTGCTGCTGCGAGTTGAGCGGGATGAGGTCCTTGTAGAACAAGGGCAGTGCAGGATTCTGAGGCACGCTGGCCATGGGTACTCTCCGCGAGGGGTGGTCAGTCTTTGGAAGGGCGTGGCTTTAGAGGCTGCGGGGCGGCCGCGCAAGCGCGAGACCTCCCCATATCCGGCGATTCGGTGCAGGATGTTTCGTTGCCGCGTTAGACGAGCTTGCCGGGGTTGAGCAGCCCCCGGGGGTCGAGCGCCTGCTTGACCGCGCGCAGCATCGACAGCGCCACCGGATCGCCCAGCCGGGCCAGTTCGTCGCGCTTGAGCTGGCCGATGCCGTGCTCGGCCGAGATCGAGCCGCCCCATTGCGTCACGAGATCGTGGACCCTGCGGCTGATCGCTTTGCCCTCGGTCGCATTCCAGGCGCGGGCGTCGGCGGCTCCTGGGGCGATGACGTGGTAGTGCACGTTGCCGTCGCCGAGGTGGCCGAACGCGATCGCCTCGGTGCCGGGGAACTCGGCTTCCAGCATCGGCGCGGTCGTCTCCACGAAGGCGGGCATCGCCTCCACCGGCACCGAGATGTCGTGCTGGACCGCCGGGCCGCGTGCGCGCTCGGCGGGGGGGACGGTCTCGCGGATGAGCCAGAACGCCTCGGCCTGCGATTCGCTGGCGGATAGGGCGGCGTCTTCGACAAGATCCTTCTCGAAGGCTTCGGCCATCATCGCCTCGCAGCGGTCGCGCAGGGTGTCGGCCTGCGCCCGGTCGGCGACGACTTCGATCAGCACGTGCCACGCATGGCGCCCTTCCAGCGGGGGGCGGGCGGTGGGGAGGTGTTCGACGACGGCGTCGATGCTGGCCTGCGGCATGACCTCGAAGCCTTCGAGCGCCTCGCCCTCCATCGCGTCGCAGTGAAGCAGCAGCGTGCGGGCAGCGGGCAGGGAGGAGACCCCCGCCCAGATCACCACCCGCTCGGCAACGGCGGGCAACAGGCGCAGGGTCGCGGCGGTGACGATGCCTAGCGTGCCTTCCGATCCGATCAGCAATTGCTTGAGGTCGAAGCCCCGGTTGTCCTTCTTGAGGGGGGTGAGTTGGGAGAAGACCTGTCCGTCGGCGAGCACCGCCTCCAGCCCCAGCACCAGGGCGCGCATCGATCCGTGGCGCAGCACCTGCGAGCCGCCCGCGTTGGTGGAGATCAGCCCGCCCACCGTCGCCGAGCCCTTGCCGCCCAGCGTCAGCGGAAAGCGCAGATCCTGCGCCTCGGCGCTTTCGTGGAGCGTCTGGAGAATCACGCCCGCCTCGCATGTCGCGCGGCCCGATTCGGTATCGATCTCGCGAATCGCGTTCATGCGGCGCAGCGAGAGCAGCAGTGCGGTCCCACTCTCGTCGGGCGTGGCGCCGCCGGACATGCCGGAATTGCCGCCCTGGGGCACGATCGGCACGCCGTGTTCGGCGCAGAGGCGTACCAGAGCGGACACCTCCTCGACATTGGCGGGAGAGGCGAGGGCGCAGGCCCGGCCGGTAAAGCGTCCGCGCCAGTCGGTAAGCCAGGGCGCCACGAGTTCAGGATCGGTCGTCAGGCCGCGCGGGCCGAGCAGGGCGGCGGCTTCCTTCAGAAAGCCGGCGGGTGCGGTGTCGTTCATCCTGGCGATATGGCACATGCTGCATGGGGTTTCATCACCGACGCGCGATAATTGCGAAGGCGGTTCGGGCGCTCGGTGGCGGACAAGTTAAGCGTCGGTTCAAGCTCTTGCCGTAAGGCGGACATGTCGGCATCGCTATGCGGCGTCGATTCCGGGGATACGAAAGACGACATGAGTTTTGCCTCCGCACTGCTGTATCCGTTCCTCCTGCTGCTCCCGGCGGCAGGGGGCGGCGACGGCGTGCCGCGCGCGGAAGATGCGGGCGTGGAGCCTGCCGAGGTTTCGCTCTGGCCCCCGATCGAAGCCGGTGTGCTGGCCGCCGATGCGCCGTTCGCGATCAGCCTGCTGCCCGAGGTCGCGCCGCAGGATGCCTGGCAGGTCCGCATCGAGCAGCGCATGACGATCCGAATCTCGCCGCCGCGCGCGTCGGTGCCGATGCCAGACATGTTCTTCGGCATGCCGACCGATGGCGGGGTGGAGTTCGCCGAGCGCAAGATGGGCAATTGCCTGCCCGCTTCCGGCATCGTCAGCGTGCGCCCCGATCGCGGCAACCGGCTGCTGCTGTTCATGCGCGACCGCCGGGTGGTCAGCGCCGAACTCGCCCGGTCCTGCCGTGCGCGCGATTTCTACTCCGGCTTCCTGATTGAGCGTAACGAGGACGGGCGGGTCTGCGTGGATCGCGACACGCTGCTGTCGCGCAGCGGAATGAGCTGCACCTTGACCCGCATAAGGCAACTGGTGGAGCAGGATCGCTAACGGGCATTCGGTCCGTATCGGGAGAACTGGCGCTCCCTAGCGGATTTCCTTGACTTTCCCGCCTTTTTCCGCAAATGGCCCGCTGTCGCGCGGCATGTGTCGCGGGCGGCGCATTGGCCCGCCCCGGCTTCGTTCCGCAGCTTTACTTGAAATTTTTCCGGAAAAACCAAACGCCTATGAGCTTTGCCGATCTCGGCCTGTCTGACGAATTGCTGCAAGCGGTGGAGGCTGCGGGCTATACCGAGCCGACTCCGATCCAGGCACAGACGATCCCCCCGGTCCTGATGATGAAGGATCTGATCGGCATCGCCCAGACCGGCACCGGCAAGACCGCTGCCTTCGTGCTGCCGATGATCGACATCCTCGGCCATGGTCGCCGCCGCGCACTGATGCCGCGCTCGCTGATCCTCGAACCCACGCGCGAACTCGCCGCGCAGGTGGCCGAGAACTTCGAGAAGTACGGCAAGAACCACGACCTGAAGATGGCGCTGCTGATCGGCGGCGTGCAGATGGGCGACCAGCTCAAGGCGCTGTCCGCCGGTGTCGATGTGCTCATCGCCACGCCGGGCCGCCTGATGGACTTGTTTGAGCGTGGCAAGATCATGCTCACCGGCTGCGAACTGCTCGTCATCGACGAAGCCGACCGCATGCTCGACATGGGCTTCATCCCGGACATCGAGACCATCTGTTCGAAGCTGCCGGCCAACCGCCAGACGCTGCTGTTCTCGGCGACGATGCCGCCGGTCATCAAGAAGCTGGCCGACCGCTTCCTGACGAACCCCAAGTACGTCGAAGTGGCACGTCCCGCCTCGACCAACCTCAACATCGTCCAGCACAAGGTCATGGTGCCCGCGCGCAAGAAGCGCGAGGCCCTGCGCCAGATCCTGCGGTCGGACAACGTCACGTCCGCGATCGTCTTCGCCAACCGCAAGACCACCGTGCGCGAACTGGCCAAGAGCCTGAAGCAGCACGGCTTCTCCGCCGGCGAGATTCACGGCGATATGGACCAGCCCGCGCGTAACGCGGAGCTGGAGCGTTTCAAGGCGGGTGAGGTCAGCATCCTGTGCGCGTCCGACGTCGCCGCGCGCGGTCTCGACGTGAAGGGCGTGAGCCACGTCTTCAACTTCGACACGCCCTGGCACCCTGACGACTATGTCCACCGCATCGGCCGCACCGGCCGTGGCGGTGCAACGGGCCGGGCCTTCACCTTCGTCGCGCCCGAGGATGCCGAGGCGATCGGCAATGTCGAGAAGCTGACGGGCGGCCCGATCCCGCTCTACCAGCTGGACGGTGAAGTCGAGAGCGAGGCCGTCGAGGCGAAGCCCGCCCGCGCCGCAAGGCCCGCTCGCGAGGCGAAGCCTGCGCGCGAAGCCAAGCCCGTGCGCGAGGAGAAGCCGAAGCGGGAAGCTCGTCCGGAGCCCCGTGCCGAGCGCGCTCCGCGCCGCGAGCCGAAGGCGGAAGAACCGCGCCGCAGCCGTCGCCGCGACCCCGTCGAGACGCACGACGATGGCAGCTGGAACGGTCCGGTGCCGAACTTCCTGGGCGTTTCCGCGCTGAACTGAGGCGCGGCTTCCGGGCAAAGAAAAAGGCAGGGGAAACCCTGCCTTTTTCTTTTGGATGTTGGTCCTGCTTGTTTGATCGCCGTCATTCCCGCGAAGGCGGGAACCCATCTCCTGACGGTGCCTGTTCATTCGGCATAAGATGGGTCCCCGCCTTCGCGGGGATGACCCCCTGTTTTATCCAGACAAGATCAAAACTGTAGCGCCCCGTCGTGGCCTCAGGCAGCGCTGGCGCGGCGGCGGCGCCAGTACATGAGTCCGCCCACCGCTGCGGTGAGCATGCCCAGCATGCCCGGCTCGGGCACTTCGGTGCCGCCCGAGGACGAGGAAGACGACGATCCCTCGGTCGGCGTGCCGGGATCGGTCGGGGTCGGCGTGTAGTTGCCGGTGTAGGTGCCGACGTGCATCTCGCCGTTCTGCACGAGGCTGCCGAACACAGCTGAGCCCTGGATGTAGTTTCCGGTCGTCGCGGCCGCCCCGGGTGCCAGCACCGAGCCGCCCCATGCCGTGGTCAGCGACAGGTCCTTGGCTTCGTAGAAATTCCAGACCACGTGTTCGCCGAGGTTCTGGGTGCCGCCCAGGAAGTTGTCGTTGAGCGTGATCGACCCGCCCGAGACGTTGACGATGGCGGTGTCCGCGCCGTTGAGGTTGAACTGGATCTCGCCGATCTTGTCGAGGTCGGCGGCCGAGATGTTGAACACCGCGACGCCGTTCGCACCGGGCTGCGCGTCGAAGGTGCCGCGATTGCCGCTGATCGACAACTGGCTGTTCGCCGTCTGGGTGCTCATGTCGTGGCTGAGGCCGGTCATCGAGGTCTCGATGAGGCTCGCCTGCTGCGTCAGGTTCTGGCTGAACGACGGGTCGCCCGAGGCGAGGCCCGAGGTCACGGTGTTGTTATTGACGTTGGTGTTGCTGATCGAACCGCCGACCAGCACCGTCTGCGCCGCGCCGTTGAGGTTGAGGCCGCTGTTGACGTTGCCGCCGACCACCGCTCCCGAACCGTTGTTGAGGTTCTTCGCGCCGCCGTTGACGTCGCCCACGACCGTGAGGCCGGGGGTGCCGGTGCTCGACGCCGGAATGGCCTGGATCTGGTAGTTCGACGAATTGCCGTTGAGGTCGCCGCCGACGAACGTGCGCCCCTCGACTTCCGAGGACGAGGTGAGATCGCCCAGCACCACGAGGTTCCAGGTCTTCAGGACGTCTATCCCTGCGATCATGCCGGAATCGGCGAGGAGCGGGGTGGCTGAAAGGGCGGCAGCCATGGCGGCCAGCGAAAGCGAAACGGTACGGATGGAAGCCACGGCGTGTGTCCCGAAATGGCGTGAGTGACGACCGGGACCAGTATATTTACTTGGGGTTTTGGAAAGCACGGGTTTTGCACTGTCCCTCGGTGGAACAGGGAAGGCCGATTACTCGCGAATTTACCAAATTTGAAGAATTAGCGTCTGGTTGTTTATTTGTGAGGTCCACCCCCAAGCCAGAGGCCCACCCCCAACCCCTCCCGCAAGCGGGAGGGGAGCAGGCCGGCGCTTCATTCTCCCCTCCCGCTTGCGGGAGGGGCCGGGGGTGGGCCTCAGTTCAAGCCTTCACCTTGTTCTGGAAGCTCTTGCGCAGCTTCATCAGTTTGGGCGGGATCACTGCGAGGCAGTACGGATTGCGCTGGCCTTCGCCGTCCCAGTACTCCTGGTGGTAATCCTCGGCCGGATACCAGGGGGCTGGGCCTTCGATCGTGGTGACCGCCTTCTCGCCCGAATGCTCCGCGTCCCAGCGGGCGATCGCGGCAGGAGCCTCTGCGGCCTGCGCATCGTCCAGCGGGAAGATCGCCGAGCGGTACTGCGTGCCGATGTCGTTGCCCTGGCGGTTCAGCTGCGTCGGATCGTGCGTGCCGAGGAACACGTCGAGCATTTCGGCATAGGAGATCACCGCAGGGTCGTACGTGACCTTGATCGCCTCCGCATGCCCGGTCTCGCCCGAGCAGACTGCCTTGTAGGTGGGGTTCTCCACCGCGCCGCCGATATAGCCGCTTTCCACGGTGCTTACGCCCACAACGTCGCGGAATACCGCTTCGGTGCACCAGAAGCACCCGCCAGCTACGATTGCCGTTTCCATCTTCGTCACATGTCCTCAAGTCGAAAGGATTAGCAGGTAGATAGGTACGCGGTGTCCGCTTGTCATTGGCCTGTTGTCGGCTAGTCTCGGCGCCGCTTCAAATCCACGTGGAGAGAACCCGATGCGCCGCGCCCTGCTGACCCTGTCCTCGCTTCTCGGCCTCGTCGCCGCTCCGCTCTCCGTCCAGGCTGCCGAGAAGAAA
The DNA here is from genome assembly GCF_015594425.1 of Novosphingobium sp. HR1a. Lineage (NCBI taxonomy): Bacteria > Pseudomonadati > Pseudomonadota > Alphaproteobacteria > Sphingomonadales > Sphingomonadaceae > Novosphingobium > Novosphingobium sp. HR1a. The sequence goes on along the minus strand of NZ_JABXWS010000044.1, from coordinate 9,178 downwards.
GCCCCGGTCGAAGCCTGCAAGGGCTGCGAAGCGTTGCTCGAACTCGCCGCTGCCAGCCCGCTGCGCAAGGACGACCGTGCCCGCGACGCCGCGCGCCATCCGGTCGAGACGCTGTCGTTCTTCCGCGTCGACCCGCAGATGAAGGTCGGCGAATATGCGCCGGGCGGGGAGTGGTACTCGCGCTTCCTCGGCCTGTACCTCGGCCAGCAGGGGCATCTGGTGGGCCTCTACTTCGACCCCACCAGCGGGGCCTTCAAGGCGGACAGGCAGGACGGCATTCGCAAGGCCGCCGCCCAGTACCCTGCCGATGTCGCCAAGTTCACCGGCATGTCGGCGGACAAGTTCGCCGCCTATACCCTCGACGCGGTGCCGGAGGCCGAGAAGGGCACCTTCGACGTCATCGTCATCCCGCGCATGATGCACAACCTGTTCAACTGGAACATCGCCGACAGCGAGATCAAGGCGATGCGCGGGTTGCTCAAGCCCGGCGGCCTCGTCGGCATCGAACAGCACCGCGCCAAGGCCGACGCGCCTTATGCCTATGCCGACGGCTCGAAGGGCTATCTGCGCGAGGCGGACGTGATCCGCTTCATGGAAGTCAACGGCTTCGACCTCGTCGGCAAGTCGGAGATCAGCGCCAACCCCAAGGATACCGCGAACTGGCCCGACGGCGTCTGGACGCTGCCGCCGACTTATGCGCTCAAGGACCAGGACAAGGCGAAGTACCAGGCCATCGGCGAGAGCGACCGCATGACCCTGCTGTTTCGCAAGCGTGACTGATACGGCCAACTCTGGACTTCATGCGGTCCAGTCCATAACTGAGGCCGCATGACCCGCCAGATCCCCTCCCGTCAGCTGACTGTCGCCGCCCTGCAACTCGCCCTCGGTTCCGCCGACGAGGCCGAGAACATCGCCGCCGTCTCCGCATTGGTGGAGGAAGCGGCCGGGAAGGGCGCGCAGGTCGTGCTGCCGCCTGAACTGTTCTCCGGCCCCTATTTCTGCAAGACCGAGGACGAGGCGCTGTTCGCGCTCGCCCGCCCGACGCTGGAGCATCCCTCGGTCATCGCCATGAAGGCGCTGGCGGCGAAGCTGAAGGTCGCGATCCCGACCAGCTTCTTCGAGCGTGACGGGCATCACTATTACAACACCCTCGCCATGATCGACGCCGATGGCGAGATCATGGGCACGTACCGCAAGAGCCACATCCCTGACGGTCCGGGCTACGAGGAAAAGTACTACTTCCGCCCTGGCAACGACGGTTTCAAGGTCTGGGACCTGTTCGGCGCCCGCATCGGCATCGGCGTGTGCTGGGATCAGTGGTATCCCGAATGCGCGCGCGTCATGGCGTTGATGGGCGCGGAACTGCTGTTCTACCCCACCGCGATCGGCTCGGAGCCCTACGACGCCACGCTCGACACCAGCCGCATGTGGCGCCGGGCGATGGTGGGGCATTCGGTGTCCAACTGCATGCCGGTGATCGCCGCCAACCGCATCGGCGCGGAAACCGAGTGCGGCAGCGCGCAGACGTTCTACGGCCATTCGTTCATCACCGACGAATGGGGCGACTTTATCGCCGAATTCGGGCGCGAGGAAACCGGCGTCCTCGTTTCAACGCTGGACCTCGACCGCGCGGCGACGCATCGTGCGGGCATGGGCTTCTTCCGCGATCGGCGGCCGCAGCTTTATACGCGCGTTGCCCAGGATATCTGAGCGCCGCACATCTGATCGAAGAGGGGGGCGTCAATGGGCAAGCATCGCTATCTTGTGGCGCTGGGGTCCAACATGCGCCACCACCGCCACGGGTGCCCGCGCAAGGTGCTGGACGCCGCGCTGAAGGCGCTCGACCACGGCAAGCTGGAACTGCTCGCGGCCTCTCCGGTGATCGAGAGCGCGCCGCTCGGCCCCTCGCGCCGCCGCTATGCCAATGCCGTGGCGCTGGTGCGCTCCAAGCGCGAGCCGGACGAACTTCTCCACAAGCTGCAGAAGATCGAGCACAAGTTCGGCCGCCGCCGCATGGGCAAGCCCTGGGGCGCGCGGGTGCTCGACCTCGACATCGTGCTGTGGAACGGCGGTGCGTACGGCGCCGACGACCTCGTGATTCCCCATCCGGCCTTTCGCGAGCGGCGCTTCGTGCTCGACCCGGCGGCGAAGATCGCAGGTCGCTGGCGCGATCCCTTGACGGGCTTCAGCATCGGACAGTTGCGTGCCCGCTTGACCAAGCCGCGCATGGCCCCTAGGTGACCCCGACCGTCACGGTACGCTTCAGTGGGGGCCCGTAGCTCAGTAGGTAGAGCAGCTGACTTTTAATCAGCGGGTCACAGGTTCGAATCCTGTCGGGCTCACCATCTTTCGCGCATCGTGACATGAAAAAGGCCCCGCAGGTTCCGCCTGCGGGGCCTTTTTGCGTTCCCGCACCCGTCATCCCCGCCTTCGCGGGGATGACCAGGGGTATCTCAAGCAAGCGGTGCTCTGGTATCAGAACCCCAGGTCCTCGATCTTCCCGTCGAAGTTGCCGCCCAGCTTGTTGTTCGCCGCCGCCAGCTTCTCGCCCGGCACGCCGGCGAGGTAGCCGTCGATGATGCGCTGGTAATTGCTGATCAGCCCCTCGACCTGGCTGGAGAGGCGCATGAACTCGAAGCCCGAGGCGTGCAGGCCCTTCTGCTGGAGCGGGATGTTGGAGTAGTCCTGCCGGGGGATCGGCGGGAAGTCCTGGCTGTCGAATGGAAGCACGATGGGTTCCATGACCGGCTCGGGCTCCTGTCCTTCGGGGAAGAAGGTCAGCGACCACAGTTCGAAGAAACAGCTTTCCGGCCCCAGCGGACGAATGCGGTAGGCCGACATCGAACTGAAGTAAGGCAGCAGGAAATAGTTCGGGAACAGGAACTCGACGGCGTTGATCGGGTCGGACTGCGACACCGCGATGAGGTCGGGAATCGGTTCGCCGCGTTCCTTCAACTGGGCCGAGACCTGGTGCATGACCATGCCCAGCCACATCATCATGGCCTGGCTCTTGTCCTCGGGCAGCCCCTGCGTCGCGTGCTGGAGCGATCTGGCGATCTCCACTTCCTTCTCGTGGAGCATGCCGGCCATGCCTTCGCTGAGCAGTTCCATGTTCTTGATCTGCGCGGCGATGTTTTCCTCGAGGGTCAGCGCGGGGTCGGCCAGCATAGGCGCGCGGCTGGGATTGTCGGCCATCGCGTACATCGAATTGTACATGGTCGGCACCGCGTGTTGCAGCTGCGGGTGCGTCTGCATGACGTGGTAGCCTTCCATGAAGGCTTCCATCGCGATCTTCCAGTTTGCCGGGAGCACCGTGCCGTAGCACCACTCCGCGCGCAGCTTGTGGAGGTTGTGTGCTTCCAGTCGCTCCGCCAACGGGCCGATGCTCTCGCGCACGGAGGGCGCGTCGTCATCGTGGTTGATCCATACGCAGCCGCCGAAGACTTCGGCGCGGCAGGGGATGAGGTTGATGTCGTCCTCGTCCAGCTGGCGCTCGGAGAACAGGTGCTTGCCGTAGACCATGGTGTTCTCGCCATCCATGTTCCAGCGCCAGCCGTGGAAGGGACAGACGAAGCCCGATTTCGCGCAGTTGCCATGCGCCGTCGCGTGCGAGGAGCCCAGTGGTGAACCGCCCGCGAAGGGTACGCCGCGGTGGCGGCAGGCGTTGTTGAAGGCCTTCACGCCGGTCCTGGTGCGCACGATGATGACCGATCTGCCGACGTTCTCGTACTCGATCCAGTCGCCGACCTCGGGAATCTGCTCCTCGCGGCAGGCCATCTGCCAGACGTTGGGCCACAAGTGGTCCAGCTCGGCCTGGTAGAATTCGGGGTCGTAGTAGCGCTTGACCGGGATGCGTTCGGGATCGTCGATCGGGAACGGCACCGGCCGCAGGCCGCCGTCTGCTGATTTGAGCACTTCCCAATACCTCTCGCTGTTACTCTCGTTCGTATTGAACCAATGTATAGCGTGAGGAGCGGGAGGCAATCACCACCCGCGCGACGGTAATCGCGGGCGCGGTAATTGGAGGCGATCGAGGGGGCGAGGGGGTTTCGACAAGCTCAGCCTGAGCGGTATCGAGATCAGGTCTTTAAATTCCGCTCAGGCTGAGCTTGTCGAAGCCCCCTCCGATAGCTCGCACCTAAAGACAGCCAGCGGTCCCGGATCAAGTCCGGGACGACGAATCCGTCACGCCGGCTTCACGAAGCTGTCGAGCACGCGCTTGTTGCCCGCCTGCTCGAACTCGATCTCCAGCTTGTTGCCTTCCTGCGCCATCACCGCGCCGTAGCCGAACTTCTCATGGAAGACGCGCGCGCCCACGGCGATGTCGGAGCGCGGCTTGGCGGCGAAGCTGGCGGCGGAGCGGGTGCTTTCGACCACGCGCTTGGGGCTGGCGTCGTATTCCTTGGCGGCAGCGCGCTGCCAGCCGGGGCCGCGCGTGACGATCCGCGAGGGTTGCATCCGCGCCACGTCGGCGAAGGGATCGGCGTGCTCCGACCACTGCGCCCGCCACAGCGAGGCGCCGCCCGACAGCGTCGTCTCGGAATCGACGTGCTCCTCGGGCAGTTCGGCGATGAAGCGCGAGGGGATCGAACTGGTCCACTGGCCATAGATGCGCCGGTTTGCCGCATGCAGGATCGTGCACTTCTTCTTCGCCCGCGTGATCGCGACGTAGGCGAGCCGGCGCTCCTCCTCCAGACTGGCGAGGCCGCCTTCGTCGAGCGAGCGCTGCGAGGGGAACACGCCTTCCTCCCAGCCGGGCAGGAACACGTTGTCGAATTCCAGCCCCTTGGCGCCGTGCATGGTCATGATCGTGACCTTCTCCTCCTCGGCCGCGTTCTCGTTGTCCATGACGAGGCTGACGTGTTCGAGGAAGTCGCCGAGGCTGTCGTATTCCTCCATCGCGCGCGCCAGTTCGACGAGGTTCTCAAGCCGCCCGTTGGCCTCGGCGGTCTTCTCCGCCTGCAGCGCGTCGGTGTAGCCGCATTCGTCGAGCACGGTGCGCAAGAGGTCGGCGGGGCCTTCGGTGGCGGACAAGTCGCGCCAGCGCGCGAAGTCGCGCATCAGCGCGAGGAAGGTGTTGCGCGCGCGGGCGGGAAGTTCGTCGGTGTCGGCGATCTCGATCGCGGCGTTCGACAGCGGGATGCCGCGATTTCGCGCCAGCCGGTGCAGCGCCTCCAGTGCCTTGGCGCCGAGGCCGCGCTTGGGGGCGTTGTAGATGCGCTCGAACGCAAGGTCGTCGGCGGGCTGGGCGATGACGCGCAGGTACGCCAGCGCATCGCGAATCTCGGCGCGCTCGTAGAAGCGGAAACCGCCGACGATGCGGTACTTCATGCCGATGGAGATGAAGCGGTCCTCGAATTCGCGCGTCTGGTACTGCGCCCGCACGAGGATGGCGATCTGGTCGAGCGGGGCGCCCTGACGCTCCAGCCGCTCGATCTCGTCACCGACGCGGCGGGCTTCCTCCGGCCCGTCCCAGACGCCGACGACCTGCACCTTGTCGCCCGCGTGGCGCTCGGTCCACAGGGTTTTGCCTAGGCGCTGGGTGTTCTCGTCGATCAGGCCCGATGCGGCGGCGAGAATCTGCGGCGTGGAGCGGTAGTTCTGCTCCAGCTTGATGACCTTGGCGCCGGGGAAGTCCTTCTCGAAGCGCAGGATGTTGGCCACTTCGGCGCCGCGCCAGGAATAGATCGACTGGTCGTCGTCGCCGACCACGCAGATGTTCTGGCGGCCCTGCGCGATCAGGCGTAGCCACAAGTACTGGACCTGGTTGGTGTCCTGATATTCGTCCACCATGACGTACTTGAAGCGGTTTTGGTACTGCTCGAGCACATCGCGGTGGGTGCGCAGGATGTTGAGCATGTGCAGCAGCAGGTCGCCGAAATCGCAGGCGTTCACTGCCTTCAGCCGGTCCTGATAGAGCTTGTAGAACTTCTGGCCCTTGCCGTTGGCGTAGCTTTCGTTCTCTCCGGCGTCGAGGTCCTGCGGGTTCAGGCCGCGGTTCTTCCAGCGATCGATGCAGCCTGCCAGCTGGCGCGCGGGCCAGCGCTTTTCGTCCAGCCCTTCGGCCTGGATCAGCTGCTTGAGCAGGCGCAGCTGGTCGTCGGTGTCGATGATCGTGAAGTTGCTCTGCAGGCCCACCAGCTCGGCATGGCGGCGCAGCATCTTGGCGGCGACGGCGTGGAAGGTGCCGAGCCAGGGCATGCCCTCCACCGCCGGGCCGATCAGGTGGCCGACCCGCTCGCGCATCTCCCGCGCGGCCTTGTTGGTGAAGGTGACGCACAGGATCTCGCTCGGCCAGGCAAGGCGACTGTGCACGAGATGGGCGAGGCGGCGGGTCAGCGCCGCCGTCTTGCCGGTGCCCGCGCCCGCCAGCATCAGCACCGGGCCTTCGGTGGTCAGCACGGCCTCGCGCTGGGGATCGTTGAGGCCGTCGATCAGCGGATCAGAGGAGGGAGCTTGCAGGTTGTTCACCGTGAACAACTAGGGAACGGCATGGCCCGGTGCAAGCCCGGTTCGTCGCAGCGGAGGAACAATTGCCGGTGCGCTTCGTCGTTCGATCACAACGAAGACATAAACGGAGAGTGAGAAATGCGTAAAGTTCTGCTCGCCGGCTCTGCTGCCCTCAGCCTGTTGGTGGTCCCCGCCGCCATCCATGCCCAGAGCGACCCTGCCGCCCCCGCCACTTCCGAAATGCCCGCCGCGCCGCCATCCGCTCCGGCTCCGGCCATGGCGCCTCCCGCCGCCTCCAGCGCCGCGCCGACGCTCACGCCCGAGCAACAGGCCACGTACGACAGCTGGACCCCGGCGCAGAAGTCCGACTACGAAAGCTGGCCGAACGACTACAAGGTTTATTACTGGACGCTGAGCATGGATCAGCAAAAGGGCTATTGGGCGCTGACGGCCGACCAGCGCGGCCAGATCTACAAGATGACACCCGAACAGCGGCAGATGGCCTGGAATTCGGTGCTGCAGCAGCTCAAGGGCGAGACGCCTGCGACGCCTCCGGGGCAGGCCAACCCTCCGGGACCGGGCGTGCCGACCGAAGGCGTCCCCGATCCTCAAGCCGCGAACCAGGCCGCGCGCCCGGCGATGCCGGCGGATGAGACCTATCAGGGCGGCCCGTACAAGGGCGCACTGACCCCGCCGCCTGCGACCGCGATGGACAAGACCTATCCGGTCTGCAGCAAGACGGTGACCGATGCCTGCCGCAATCGCGGCGGGAAGTAGGACGCGTAAATTCCTTCCCGAGACAAGCTCGGGGAGGAATTTGCAAACAAAGCCCGTCATCCCACAAAACCCGTCATCCCAGCGAAGGCTGGGACCGCTGGCCTGTTACGGCCAATTATCGTCAGGACGCCCTGCTGAGGGTTGGGCTTTACACGACCAGCGGTCCCAGCCTTCGCTGGGATGACGGGGTTGTGCGTGCAGTTAGCGCACGCGGAAACGCCCGCTGGCGAGTGCGGGCATTACGCCGGGGAATTCAACGCAACCGAAGTGAACATCGGGTCGGCGTCGGGAGCGTCCAAGCAGGGACGCGGGGTTTTGTTTTCCGTGAAGCTCTGGCGAGCGGCCGGGTAACTCACGGTGCAGCCCGGCTCGACCTGTATTCCATCGGAAAGTCCCATGTGGCCGTCGTTAGGGTTCGCATCGTTATCGGCCGAAGGCTATCCGGGATGGCCGTCCCATGCCCTGCCGTGTGTCGCAGGAACGTATGGATGGCGTTTCCGGTAGCGCAGAGACAGTCCGGGTCTTCGATGGACGCGTGGTTTGCGTGATCACGGCTGAAACCGCATCCCGGCCCACGACGCCGAACCGATACACCGAAAGCAGCTTGTACATCACCGCTCGGATGTTGGGGCATATATCCTATTTGGTTATAAATGTCAAGATGTACGGCGCAGGAGGTGCAGCCTGGCCTTGCCGACATCACGCGTGGCGTCGGCTTCGAAGCCCTTGATCGCCACGCTTTCACCCTTACCGGTTTCGAGGCTCACCCAGGTGCCTTCGCCGATCCAGCCGAGCCGCGCCAGCTTGTCCACCGCCACCTGACCCGCGCCGGTATCGTAAGGCGGGTCGAGCAGCACGAGGTCGAGCGGCTCCTTTGCGGTCCCCAGCGACATCACCGAGGAGGCGCGCACGTCGCTGCGCGGCTGCGCCTGCAGGTTGGCGATGTTCTTGCGAATCGCCCGGATCGCGCCTGCATCCTGATCGACGAACAGGCAGTGCGCCGCCCCGCGCGACAGGGCTTCCAGCCCCAGCGCGCCCGAGCCCGCGAACAGGTCCGCCACCTTCAGCCCCTCGAAATCGCCGAGGCGGCTGACCAGCATCGAGAACAGCGTTTCGCGCGTGCGGTCGGCGGTGGGGCGCGTGGTGTCGCCCTCGGGCGCGGCCAGCTTGCGGCCGCGCCATTCGCCCGCGATAATCCGCAGGTTTCCGCTCATGCCTGCGTTCTCGTGGGATTCTGGCTCGGCAGGCTCTTGCGGAAGTTCTCGAGGTCGCGCTGCGAGACTTCACCGGCCATGCCCTTGGGCATGTCGCCGAGGCGGAACGGGCCGTAGGCGGTGCGCAGCAGGCGGCTGACCTGCAGGCCGAGCGCTTCGAGCACGCGGCGCACTTCGCGGTTCTTGCCTTCGGTCAGCGTCATCTCGATCCACTGGTTGCGCCCGGTGCGGCGCTCCATGTTGGCGTCGATCTTGCCGTAGATCACGCCGTCGACCTCGATGCCTTCCATCAGTTGTTCGAGCTGTTCTTGCGTGATGTCGCCAAAAGTACGCGCGCGGTAGGTGCGCGGCACGCCGGTGGCGGGCAGTTCGAGCTGGCGCTTGAACTCGCCGTCGTTGGTCAGCAGCAGCAGGCCCTCGGTGTTGAGATCGAGGCGGCCGATTGGCATCACGCGGCCGGTGCCTTCGGGCAGGGCGTTGCGCAGCGCGGTGTAGATCGTCGGGCGACCGGCGGGATCGCGCTCGGCGGTGATGAGGCCCGACGGCTTGTGGAACAGGAACAGGCGCGTGCCTTCGGCTTCCGCGATCGGATTGCCGTCCACCGCGACGCCGCGCAAGGAGGTGAGCACCGTCGAGGGCGTTTCGATCACCACGTCGTCCAGCGTGACGCGGCCTTCGATGATCAGGCGCTCGACCTCGCGGCGGCTGGCGACGCCGGCGCGGGCGAGCAGTTTGGC
>NZ_JABXWS010000043.1:0-82116 GCF_015594425.1 Novosphingobium sp. HR1a | reverse complement strand
GTGGGCCGCGATCCGAGCCGAATGCGCGATCGTCGCGGCGCGGACGATAGCCGCGTTCGCCGTCGCGGGAATCGGAGCGGGCGCCATCACGTGCAGGTCCGCTGCGATAGGTCGCATCGCGCGATCCGCCGCCTTGCGCACGCTCTGAACGCGGCGCGCCGTCGCGCCCCGGACCACTGCGGTAGGAACCGCCACGCGGGGTATCCTCACGCGGACGATCGCCACGCGGGGCGCCGGTACGGGCGCCATCGCGGGCAGCGGCATCGCGCGGACCAGCATCGCGGGAGGCGCCGTCACGCCCACCGTCTCTGGAGCCACGGCGCGGGAATTCATTGCGGAAGTCCTCGCGGCTGCCGATACGGGGGGCTTCACGGCGCCCGCGTCCGCCGCGCGGAGCGTCGCCGCGGGGCGCGTCGTGACCGTCATCGCGGCCGGTGCGGCCACGTGCACTGCCGCTTCCGGCGTTGTAGCGTGGGCCGCCATCACGCGATGCACCGCCGCGCGAAGCGCCGCCACGCGGACCCGCGCCGAAAGAGGAACCGGAATCGCGACCGCGGCCGGAGCCGCCTGATCTGCCGCCTGAAGACTTGCTGGGAGGTTTGGACATGCGTGGCCCATACCTGTTGATCGCCGCTTCATCCAGCCTTCCCTTACGGATCGCCGCCGCTAAGTTGGCGGCAACCGCAAATGAGGAGACCGGCGTGGACGCCGATACCATCGCAGAGCGTCGCAGCGTCGGGGATTCGATCAAGCCCTATTTCGAGCGGGAGTCGCTCGCCTCGTTCATGCTCGGGCTGTCCTCGGGCTTTCCTTATGCGATGATCGGCGCGACGCTGACCACGCGCCTGGCGCAGGACGGGATCGACAAGAAGACCGTCACCGCCTTCACGCTGGCGTTCCTCGTCTACAACCTCAAGGTCTTCTGGGCCTGGATCGTCGACGGTGTCCACCTGCCGGTCCTGCACCGCATGGGGCAGCGCGTATCGTGGATGCTGGTCTGCGGGGTTGCCGTGATCGCGGCGGTTCTGAATCTCGCGCTGGTCGACCCGGCGGCGGACATCGGCGCGACCGTGCTGGCCGCCGTGCTGGTGGGCGTGGCGGGCGCCAGCTTCGACATCGTTATCGACGCCTACCGCATTGAGACGCTCAAGCCCTACCAACTCGGCACCGGGTCGGGGATGAGTCAGTATGGCTGGCGCATCGGCTCGGCGGGCGCGGGCGCGCTCGCGCTGGTGCTTTCGGCGCGCTACGGCTGGGGCGTGGGCTATGCGGCATGCGCCGTCTTCGCGCTGCCCGCGATGCTCACCGCGCTGGTGCTGGGCGAGCCGGAGCGCCGCAAGGTGGTGGTCGAGAAGAAGGGGCTGGCCGAAGTCTGGTCCTCGATCGCCGGGCCGTTCGGGGAGTTCTTCCGCCGCAACGGCGCGTTTCTCGTGCTGCTGTTCATCCTCGTCCACAAGATCGGCGACACGCTGGCGAACCTGACCTTCCGCCTGCTGTTCGACGACCTCGGCTTCAGCAACGACGAGATCGCCATCTACGACATCGGCCTGGGTTTCTGGGCCTACATGATCGGCGTGTTCATCGGCGGCGTTGCTTATGCGCGCATGGGCCTCAAGCGCTCGGTGATGCTCTCGCTGGTGCTGATGGGTGTGTCGAACCTCAGCTTCGCGGCGCTGGCTGCGGCCGGGCACAGCAACTGGGGCATGGCGGGCGCCATCGGCTTCGAGAACATCGCCTCGGGCTACGGCGGCGTGGTGGTGATCGCCTATTTCTCGGCGCTGTGCGACTTGCGCTACACGGCGGCGCAGTATGCGCTGATCTCGGCCGGAGCGAGTGTGGTGGGGCGGCTTGCTACCGGCACGACGGCGGGCGCGCTGATCGAGGCCATGGGCTACGTGAACTTCTACCTGCTCACCACGGTGGCGTCGCTGCCCGGCATCGCGCTGTTCTGGTGGCTTAGCCGGACAGGGCTCGTCGATCAGGCGCTGGGGTCTGCGGGCGAGGTAGAGTAACAGCAGAAGGCCCACCCCCAACCCCTCCCGCAAGCGGGAGGGGAGCGAGACTTGGCGATTTATCGCCTAGTCGCAGCGGGATGGGATCGCCTTCGCCTCAATCCGGCACTTCGCCGTTGTCCCGCAACACCGCGCCCGCAAGGTAGAGTGAACCCGCGATTAGCACGGCGCGTGGGGCCAGCTTTTCCAGATCGCGCAGTGCCGTCGCCACATCCGGCGCGGAGCAAGTCGGCAGCGACCAGCCTGCGAACGCCTCGGGCGGGTGGCAGTCATGCCCCGGCACCGGCACCAGCGTCACGCTCTCGACCAGCCGGTGCAGCGGATCGAGCAGGGCGGCGGGGTCCTTGCCTTCGATCATGCCGAGGATCACATGCGGCGCCTGCTCCCGCTCGCGCAGGAATGCTTCCAGTGCCAGCCCGGCGTCGCGGTTGTGCCCGCCGTCGAGCCAGACCGGCGTGCCGGGGACGAGCGCGGTCAGCGGTCCGTCGCCCAAGAGCTGCATCCGCGCGGGCCAGCGCGCGGCGCGGATACCCTCGGCAAAGGCGTGAGGATCGATCTTCAGCACATCCTGCGCGCGCAGCATGGCGACGGCGAGGGCGGCGTTGTCCGCCTGGTGCGCGCCGGGCATCTCGGGCAGGGGGAGGGTCAAAGAGCCGTGGCGGTCCTCGAACCAGATGGCGTCGCGGGTGACCTGCGCCTTCCACTCGGCATCGCGCGACTGCAGCGGTACGTCCTCTGAAGCGGCGAGGGATTGCAGGAACGCGGCGACTTCGTGCGGGTAGTTCTGCGTCACCAGCGGCACGTGCGGACGGCGGATGCCCGCCTTCTCGAAGGCGATGCGGGTGAGCGGCTCGGCGGGCGTGCCGTCCTCGGGGGCGAGGAGGAAGCGTTCGTGGTCGATGCCCAGCGTCGCCATGCCGCAGACCAGCGGTGCGGGCAGCACGTTGGTCGCGTCGAACCGGCCGCCGAGGCCGACCTCGATCACGCAGACGTCCGCCGGATGGCGCGCGAAGGCGAGGAAGCTGGCGGCGATCGTCGTCTCGAAGAAGCTGACTTCGAGATCGTGCGCCGCGTCCAGCACTTCGGCCAGCAGGCTGGCGAGTTCGTCGTCGCCGACCAGTTCGCCCGCGATGCGGATGCGCTCGTTGTAGCGCACCAGATGCGGGCTGGTGATCGCGTGGACTTTGTACCCCTGCGCCTCCAGGATCGCGCGCAGGAAGGCACAGGTCGACCCCTTGCCGTTGGTGCCCGCGACGTGGAACGCGGGCGCGATGCGCAAGTGCGGATTGCCGAGGCGCGCCAGCAGCGTGCGGATCGCCTCAAGCCCGATGCGGCCTTGCGGCAGCGACAGCGCGGCAAGGCGATCGAGCTGGGCCTGAACGGCGGGGGAGTCCGACACGGCGAAGTCTTTCATGGTGTCCTCGACGGCGTCTTGCGCGTGGGGGCTTCGAGAGGCTGTGTCCGACCCTGTGACAAGCTCCGGGTGAGCGGAAGTGGCGTAAGCCTCCAACACCGCTCAGGCTGAGCTTGTCGAAGCCCCATCGGCTTGGCTCTATCGAGCGGAATGCACCGCCTCGGCGAGCGATGCGGTATAGTCCTGCAGCGGCCCGGGCGCGGCATCGCCATGCTGCTTGACGATATCGATGAAGGCCGAGCCGACGACCACGCCGTCCGCGACCTTGGCGATGGCGGCGGCCTGTTCGGGCGTGCGGACGCCGAAGCCGACCGCGACGGGAATGTCGGTGGCGGCCTTGAGCTTCGCCACCGCGTCCTCGATCGAGCCTTGCGCCGCCTGCTGCATGCCGGTGATGCCCGCGACCGAGACGTAGTAGAGGAAGCCCGAGGAGCCCTCCAGCACCTTGGGAAGCCGCGCGGCGTCGGTGGTCGGGGTGGCGAGGCGGATCAGCGACACGCCTTTTTCACGCAGCGCCGGGCCGAGGGCGGCGTCTTCCTCGCTGGGGATGTCGACGCAGATCACGCCGTCGACGCCGGCCTTGGCACATTCCTCGGCAAACCACTCGGGGCCGCGGATGGTCATCGGGTTGGCGTAGCCCATCAGCACCAGCGGCACATTGGGGTGACGCTGCCGGAACTCGGCGGCGATGCGGAAGATGTCGGCCGTGCGCGTGCCCTTGGCGAGGCTGCGCAAGTTGGCTTCCTGGATCGCCGGGCCGTCGGCCATGGGATCGGTGAAGGGCATGCCCAGCTCGATCACGTCGGCGCCGCCCGCGACGAGCGCGTCGAGGTTCGATGCGGTGTCGCCGTCGCCCCCGGTGATGAAGCAGACGAGCGCGGGGCCTTTGGCGAAAGCGGTTTCGAAGCGGGTCATCAGGAGAACAGCGTCTTTCCGGAATAGCGGAGAATGGCGGCGGTCAGGCCGACGAAAACGGCGAGGTAGGCGAGGCTGACGGCAATGTCGCTCCAGCTTCCTCGAAAGGCGAAGGCCCAGTAGTAGCCCGCACCCGAAAGGTCGAAGGAGCGCACCCGGACGAGGTCGGCGAGGACCTTGATCGCCGGGAACACCGCCATCCAGAGCACGGCGGCGTCGATCAGCGACCGTTGCCACCCGCCCTTTTTCAAAGCTCGACCCCCAGCGCCTCGGCGACGGTGAAGATATCCTTGTCGCCGCGCCCGGAGACGTTGACGACGAGCAGCTTGTCCGCGTCCAGCTCGGCCGTCAGCTGCGGCAGCGCGGCGAGGGCGTGGGCGCTTTCGAGCGCCGGAATGATGCCCTCCAGCGCGCAGCACAGCTGGAACGCTTCAAGCGCCTCGGTGTCGGTGATCGGCACGTATTTCACGCGGCCCGCCTCGTGCAGCCACGAATGCTCGGGGCCGAGGCCGGGGTAGTCCAGACCGGCGCTGATCGAGTGGGCTTCGGTGATCTGGCCGTCCTCGTCCTGCAGCAGGTAGGTCTTGTTGCCGTGGAGGATGCCCGGACGCCCGCCCATCAGCGAGGCGGCATGCTGGCCGCTCTCGATGCCGTGACCGGCGGCCTCGATGCCGACCATCGCCACGTCCGCGTCGTCGAGGAAGGGGTGGAACATGCCGATCGCGTTCGATCCGCCGCCCACGGCCGCCACCAGCATGTCGGGCAGGCGGCCTTCGGCTTCGAGAATCTGCTCGCGCGTTTCGGTGCCGATCACGCTCTGGAAGTCGCGGACGAGTTCCGGGTACGGGTGCGGACCTGCGGCGGTGCCGATGATGTAGAAGGTGTCGTGGACGTTGGCGACCCAGTGGCGCAGCGCCTCGTTCATCGCGTCCTTGAGCGTTTCCGCGCCGCTGGTGACCGGCACCACTTCGGCGCCGAGCAGCTTCATGCGGAACACGTTGGGCGCCTGGCGCTCGACGTCCTTGGCGCCCATGAAGATCGTGCAGGACAGGCCGAAGCGCGCCGCGACGGTGGCGGTGGCGACGCCGTGCTGGCCCGCGCCGGTCTCGGCGATGATCTTGGTCTTGCCCATGCGCATGGCGAGCAGAACCTGCCCGATGCAGTTGTTGATCTTGTGCGCGCCGGTGTGGTTCAGATCCTCGCGCTTGAAGTAGATCTTCGGGCCTTTGCCCTCGGGCGCGAGCTTTCGGAAATGCTCGGTGATGCGCGGGGCGGGATAGAGCGGGCTGGGGCGGCCGACGAAATTCTTGAGCAGATCGTCGAACTCGGCCTGGAACGCCGGGTCCAGCTTCGCGGCACGGTATTCCTTTTCCAGGTCGAGGATCAGCGGCATCAGCGTCTCGGCGACGTAGCGTCCGCCGAACTGGCCGAAGTGACCCGACTCATCGGGATACGAACGAAGCGAATTGGGGCTCTGAACGGTCATGATCCGGCGCTTGGCAGACCCCCCCGCGCTTGTCCAGACGCCTTGAGGAGAGGGGCCATGTTTGCCCCGGGAACGCCGGAAAACCATGCGTGCCTACAGGGGCTTGGTGATCGCCTGGCGGACATTCAATTGCAAACAATGCAACTGAAAATCGGCAAAAGCACCTAACCGGCATAAACTGCAGTTTTGTGACGTTTTGAACGATTCCAAGAATTTACCGTTCATCTGACTGAAAGGTGACGGGGTCCAGCGGCAGGGCTCCCGACGATAACCCCGATGAGGGTCGGGATCGCAGGAATACTTGGAGTTATATAATATGCGTATTGCACTTGTTTCGCTCGCCGCGGTTGCTGCCGTGGCCGCTGCCACTCCCGCCCTGGCCAACGAGGCTCGCGTCGAAGCACGCGGCGGTGTGATCTGGGACGGTAGCAACAGCGACGCAGTTGCAGGTGTCGCCGCCGGCTACGACTACGACCTGGGCGACAAGCTCTTCGTGGGTGTGCAGGGTTCGGCCGACAAGATCCTGACCGACAACACCCGCGTTTCGTGGGGCGCTGGCGGCCGCATCGGCGTGCAGCCGATCCCGGGCACCAAGGTCTACGCGCTGGCCGACTGGCAGTCGAAGAACTGCAAGTACTGCAACAGCGCCGTGGGCGTCGGTGGCGGCGTCCAGCAGGACGTGGGCTCGCGCTATTACGTGAAGGCCGAATACCAGCACCTGCTGGTCGGCGACAACACCCCCGACGCCGACCGCGGCCTCGTGGGCGTGGGCGTCAAGTTCTGATCCCACGGATCTGATCGCTGCGAAAGCAGTGTAAGCCAGGAAAGGGGCGGTCCGACGGGCCGCCCCTTTCTTCGTCAGGCCTTCGTCATTGCGAGCGTAGCGAAGCAATCCAGGGCAATCTTGAGTCGCCCTGGATTGCTTCGCTACGCTCGCAATGACGAAAGGTTGGGTCAGGCCGATCGAACCGCCGCGCAGAAGGCGGCGATGCGCGCCTCGTCCTTCACGCCCGGCGCGCTCTCCACGCCCGAGGAGGTGTCGACCAGCGGCGCTCCTGTCAGCAGGATGGCCTCGGCGACGTTCGCCGGGTCGAGGCCCCCCGCGAGGCCCCATGCCAGCGGTCCCTTCCAATTCGCGACAAGGCCCCAGTCGAAGCTGAGGCCCATGCCGCCGGGCAGGGCGCCCTTGGGCGTCTTGGCGTCGAAGAGGACAAGATCGGCGGCGCCCGCGTAGGCGTTCGCGCGGGTGACGTCGTCGGCGGTGGCGACGGACAAAGCCTTCCATACGGGGATGCCGAAGCGGGCACGCAGCTGCGCGGCGCGTTCGGGCGTCTCGGACCCGTGGAGTTGCAGCGCGTCGAGCTTCGCCGCGCCCACGGCCTCGCCGAGCAGCGCGTCGTCGGCGTCCACGAACAGGCCGACGCGGCCGATCCGGTCCGCCGCGCGCTCCGAAAGCTGCGCCGCCTGCACCGGGCTCACCGCGCGCGGGCTCTTGGAGAAGAACACCAGGCCGATGTGCGCGGCGCGGGCGCGGATGGCCGCTTCCAGCGAAGCGGCGGTGCTGATACCGCAAATCTTGATTGCCGCTGTTGGCATATGCGCGCCTTGCCCTAAGCTGCGGTCCTGCATGAAATGAAGGACGTGAAGTGAATCGGTTGGGCCGCTATCTAATGCCAATCGCAGCCGCGGCAATGCTCGGCGGCTGCAGCGTGAAGGAGTCGATCCAGCAAGCCGACGCCGAAGTGGTCCGCTTCCACCAGGCGCTGGACGCAGGCCGTTCGCAGGCGATCTGGGATGCCACCGGGCCGGACATGCGCAAGGCCACCACACAGAAGCAGTTCGTCGCCCTGCTCGACGCGGTCCATCGCAAGCTGGGCAACGTGAAGTCGAGCAAGCAGGTCGGCTGGAACCGCAACGCCAGCACCAACGGCAGCTTCACCACGACAACCAACGAAACCGTGTTCGAACGCGGTAGTGGAACCGAGCAATTCGTGTTCCGAAAAAGTGAAGCCGACAAGCTCGCGCTCGTCGGCTATCACATTCAATCGAACGAGATGATGGTCAATTGATGGTCGATCACGGCGCCAGTTCGAACTGCACCGTCACATTGACGTTCATCTCCAACTCGCCCGCAGCGACCGGCGGCGGCGCGGCGGCGGCGACCATGTCACGGGCCTCCTTGCGCACGAACATCACCGGCTGCGGCGAATAACCGCCGCTCTCGCTGATCGAGACGATGCGCGCGACCCGCAGGCCCGATGCCTTGGCATAGAGTTCGGCGCGGGCACGGGTGGACTTCATCGCCTCGACACGCGCCTCGTCCATCGCCGCCTCGGGCTGCGAGAGCATGAAGTTCGGGCCGTTGACCTGGTTCGCACCGGCGGTGACGAGCGCGTCGATCACCTTGCCCATGTCCTGCAGCTTGCGCTGGCGGACCGAGACCGAATTGCTCGCACGGTAGCCGACAATGCGCTGCTGGCCGTCGTCCTCGTAAGAGCCATCGGGCAGGCGCTTGGGCTGGGCATAGACCGGATTGACGTTGAGGTTGCTGGTCTGGACATCCTTGTCGGCGATCCCGGCCCGCTTGAGCGCGGCGATCACCTTGGTCATCTGCGCCGAGTTGGCCGAAAGCGCCTCGCTGGCAGTCGTGCCCTGCGTGGTCACACCGGCGCTGTAGTTCGCCATGTCGGGCTCGCGCGTGGACGAACCTTCGGCGGTGACGGTGAGCATCGTGTGCCCCGCCTCGATGGCGGGAGCAGGGGCCTGCTGGGCGAAGGCGGTAGGGGCGGATGCTGCCATAGCCGTGGCGGCGAGCAGGCTCAGGGTCTTCATAATGGGGTCGCACTCCCGGGGGTTGTTCGGTGGACAACAATCTGGACGGAGCGAGGTTGCGAAGGGCTGAACGGTGAAGTGTGCGAATGTTAAGGTGAGAAGAGGATGAAGCAGGGGTTTACCACCCCTGCACCCCGTGACCCGTCGAGGTCGGGCGCGCAGCATCGTCATGCAATGAGGCTGCGTCGGGAGACCAATAGCCTGCGGCGCAATGTGGACGCGACGCTGCTGCGCGCACAACGATGACAGTAAAAGGGTCTGGGGCGATGGCCCCAGAATCCTCTTTTTCCGTTCTTAAAGAGTAGCCTCGATAGCCTTCGCCGCTGCGAGGGGATCCTCCGCGCGGCTGATCGGCCGTCCGATCACGAGCACGCTGGCGCCTGCATCGCGGGCTTCGCGCGGGGTGACGGTGCGCTTCTGGTCGCCGACTTTGCCGTCTGCCGGGCGCAGGCCGGGGACGACGAAGTAGCCGTCCTTCCACTGCTTGTGCACCGCGCCGACTTCGTGGCCCGAGCAGACGATGCCGTCGAGCCCTGCGGAATGGGCGAGGTCGGCGAGGCGCAGGGCCTGGTCGTAGGGGTTGGCGTTGACGCCGATGGCGGAGAGGTCGTCGCCGTCGAGGCTGGTGAGCACGGTGACGGCCACGACCTTGCAGTTTTCACCGGCGGCGGCCTTGGCGTCTTCCATCATGGCGCGGCCGCCGGCGGCGTGGATGGTGACGATGGAGGGCTGCAGCACATGGATCGCCTGCATGGCGCCGGCGACGGTGTTGGGAATGTCGTGCAGCTTGAGATCGAGGAAGATGGGGAGGCCCACCTTGTGCAGTTCATGGACGCCGTGGTGGCCGTGGGCGCAGAAGAATTCGAGGCCCAGCTTGATCCCGCCGATATGGCCCGAGACCTTGCGCGCCAGCGCTTCTGCGGCGTCGAGGCGAGGGAGGTCGAGGGCGAGGTAGACGGGATTGCGGTTCATGACTTCTCGATTTCCGACGGGGTTTCGATTGGGGTGACGGGCACGGTTTCGTGCGCTTCGGCGAGCGAGGGCATCGAGGTGGCGCGCAGCGAGTTCTCGAGGCTGGCGATGCGGCGGTTGAGCCGCCAGCGCACGGCGCGCAGGTAAGCCCACACCGGCAGCATGCCCAGCCCGAAGAAGAGCAGCGCGACGACGCCGACCGGCCATTCGAAGTGGAAGTAGTTGCCGTCTGCCAGAGGCCAGAAGTTTACCGGCACTTTGGTCCAGTTCATCGCGATGAATGCGACGAGCACGGCGGTGAGCACGACCCATGCGATGGTGCGGATGACCTGCATTGTTCCTCCTGCTTTCCCGGCGATGCTAGGCGTGAATTTTCCGCAAGGGAAGGGATTCCGCCGTCGTCCCGGACTTGATCCGGGACCGCTGGCCGAGAACAACATTGCTCTCGGCCAGGCGCCTTATCGACAGCGCGCATCTAAAGACAGCCAGCGGTCCCGGATCAAGTCCGGGACGACGATCGGCTCAGCCGAACACGCGGGCGAAGATCGTGTCGACGTGCTTGAAGTGGTAGTCGAGGTTGAACTTGTCCTCGATCACTTCGGCTGGAAGGGCGGCAGCGACTTCGGGGTCAGCCTTGAGCAGTTCGAGCAGCGAGAGCTGGCCGTCCGATTCCCACACCTTCATCGCGTTGCGCTGGACGAGGCGGTAGCTCTCGTCGCGGGTCAGGCCCGCCTGCGTCAGCGCCAGCAGCACGCGCTGCGAGTGGACCAGGCCGCCCATGCGGTCGAGGTTCTTCTGCATGCGCGCAGGATAGATCAGCAGCTTGTCGATCACGCCGGTCAGGCGCGCCAGCGCGAAGTCGAGGGTGATCGTCGCGTCGGGGCCGATGAAGCGCTCGACCGAGGAGTGCGAGATGTCGCGCTCGTGCCACAGCGCCACGTTCTCCATGGCGGGGACGACGGCCGAACGCACCACGCGTGCGAGGCCGGTGAGGTTCTCGGTGAGGACCGGGTTGCGCTTGTGCGGCATCGCCGACGAGCCCTTCTGGCCGGGCGAGAAGTATTCCTCGGCCTCCAGGACTTCGGTGCGCTGCAGGTGGCGGACCTCGACGGCAAGGCGCTCGATCGAGCTGGCGATGACGCCCAGCACGGCGAAGAACATCGCGTGACGGTCGCGCGGGATGACCTGCGTGGAGACCGGTTCGATCCCGAGGCCCAGCTGGTCGGCGACGTACTGTTCCACTGCCGGGTCGGTATTGGCGAAAGTGCCGACCGCGCCCGAGATCGCGCAGGTCGCGATTTCCTCACGCGCGAAGACGAGGCGCGTGCGGCACCGGGCGAACTCGGCATAGGCTTCGGCGAGCTTGAGGCCGAAGGTGACGGGCTCGGCGTGGATGCCGTGGCTGCGGCCGATGGTGGGGGTGTACTTGTGCTCCTCGGCGCGGCGCTTGATCGCGGCGAGCAGGGCGTCGAGGTCGGCGAGCAGGATGTCGGCGGCCTTGACCAGCTGCACGTTCAGCGTGGTGTCGAGCACGTCGGAGCTGGTCATGCCCTGGTGCATGAAGCGCGCCTCGGGGCCGACCTGCTGCGCCACCCAGTCGAGGAAGGCGATGACGTCGTGCTTGGTCACGGCTTCGATCGCGTCGATCGCGGCGACGTCGATCTTCGGGCTGGTCGCCCACCAGTCCCACAGCGCCTTGCCGGCGGAGGCGGGGACGGTGCCCATCTCGCCCATCTTGACGGCAGCATGGGCCTCGATCTCGAACCAGATGCGATAGCGGGCTTCGGGTTCCCAGATCGCGGTCATCGCGGGGCGGGCGTAGCGGGGGACCATGTTCGACTCCTTGCAGCTGACGCGGGTATCGGCCAATTCGTGCCGGTGCCGCTAGGCGGCGCGGGCGCGAAAGGCAAGGCGCTTGCGCGGCGATCTACCGGCTTCCGATGCCGGGCCAGGCGAAGTCGATCCGGACGTCGCCGGTGCGGGCACCGTCGGCATCGAAGCTGCGCTCGGCGATCGCGCCCCGGCCTGCGCGGTCGATCATGATCACCGTGCTGCACCGCGTACCGTAAGTCGCATCGCGGATGAAAACCGGCGCGAAGCGCGGTTCGGGGCCGAGTTCGGGGCGTGCGGGCGCCGGTGCGGGTGTCTCGTCGCGCAGCGCGTCGAGGAGCGGCGCGGGATCGGACGATCCATTTTCCAGCCACCGTTCGATCGCTTCCCCCACCTGCAGCGTCTTGGGCCAGGGCACGTCGAAACCGCCGTTCGACAGCCCATGGATTCCCGGAGACAGCGGCCGCGCCTCGACCTGCGGGTGATTGGTGAGGAACGAGGCCTCGCCCGTATCGGCCAGGATCAGGTTGAACGGATTCATCTGCGCCATCGCGTCGGTCAGCGTGTCCGGGAGCGCGCCCTCCAGCAGATCCGTTACCAGCTTCCCGCGCGAGGGACGGCCGGGCTGCGAGCCTTCCGGCACGCGGTAGTTCGTGACGAGGGCGAAGCGGCCTTCTTCGGTGACGCCCAGCCAGGTGCCGCCGCCGGTGAGGTCGGTCCCGGCGATGATGCCGTCCGGCCTGTGCGCGAGCGGCGCGGCGGGACGGGCATGGAACTCGTCGCGGTTGCCCGCCACGACGAGGAGCCAGTCGGGATGGGCATCCCAGGCGACGGCCGCGACGCACATGGTGTCAGATCAGTCCCTTGGCACGCAGCGAGACGTGGCCCTCGCGTCCGATCACCACGTGGTCGTGAACGGAGACGCCGAGCAGCCGCCCGGCCTCGGCGATGCGGTTGGTGATGTCGATGTCCGCCCGGCTCGGCTGCGGCGAGCCCGAAGGGTGATTGTGGACGAGAATCAGCGCCGTGGCGCCAAGGTCGAGCGCGCGGCGGATCACCTCGCGCGGGTGGATCGCGGCCTCGTCGATCGAGCCTTCGCCGACGAGGTCGTCGAGGATCAGCATGTTGCGGGCATTGAGATAAAGGACGCGCACGCGCTCGACCGTCAGGTGCGCCATGTCGATCGTCAGGTAGTCGATGAGCGCGTGCCACGAGGACAGCACCGGCGCCTCGCGCACTTTCTGGCGGGCCATGCGGGTGGCGGCGACGGTGACCACGCGCAGTGCCGCGGCGGTAGCCTCGCCCATGCCGGGATGGGCGGCGAGGGCGCGCGGCTCCGCCTGCAGCACGCCGGCGAGCGAGCCGAAGCGATGGATCAGGCTGCGCGCGAGCGGCTTCATGTCGCGGCGCGGAACGGCCTGCATCAGCAGGAGTTCAATGACCTCATGATCCGCCAGAGCCTCCGCCCCGCCATCGAGCAACCGCTTGCGCAACCGTGCGCGGTGGCCGCTCGAATCATTGGCAAAATCGCCGCGCGCTTCCCTGAGGGGGAGGGGGCGTTCATCGAAGAGGGGAGGTTGTCCGTCCATGCTGCGTACAAACAATTGCCTTTCCCGTCCGCCCGGCGCAAGTGAACGATCGGATGTCGCAAGAGATCGACCAGACCCCGGACACCGACGAGGCCGCTACCGGGGGCCATTCTTCGCGTGGGCGCTTTCGAAGCGGCCACAGTTGGCGCAGGCGCTGGGGCGCTCCCGTGCTTGTGGTGGGCGGCCTGCTGGCGGCGGCGCTGGGTGCTGCCTGGCTATCGCGCGAGGAGATCGCGGCGAACCTCATCGAGCGCGAACTCGATTCGCTGGGCCTCGATGCCCGCTACGAGATCGTGCGGATCGGACCCTCGGAGCAGGTGATTCGGAACCTCGTCATCGGCGATCCGGCGCGGCCGGACCTGACGGTGCAGGAACTGCGGGTGGCGACGCGCCTTTCCTGGGGACTTCCCGGTATCGGCCGGATCACCGTGGTGAAGCCGCGCCTCTACGGTTCGTGGCGCGGCGGCAAGGCCAGCTTCGGCAGTCTCGACAAGGCGCTGTTCAGCGGCAAGGGCGGGCCGTTCGAGATGCCCGACCTCGACCTTGCGGTGGTCGACGGGCGCGCCCTGATCGACAGCGACCACGGCCGCATCGGCGTCAAGCTGGCGGGTGAAGGCGAACTGCGCGGCGGGTTCTCCGGCGAACTGGCGGCCTTGTCGCCCGCGCTCACCGGCGGCGGCTGCTCGACCGGGCGCGCGACGATTTACGGAAAGCTGACGACGTCTGCCGCCAAGCCGCGCTTTGAAGGGCCGGTGCGGCTGGAAAGCCTGTCGTGCCCGTCGCAGGGGTTGCGGCTGGCCAGGGCCGGTGTGCAACTGGACGTGACGCTCGACGAAGCGCTCGACGGGGCTTCGGGCAAGCTCGGCCTTTCCGCCGGAGCCGCGCGCTTCGGGGTTCAAAAGCTGGCTGGAGCGAGCGGCTCGGGGCGGTTCACCTATCGCGGCAACGCCTTGAGCGCGACGTACCGGGTTACCGGGCGCGGACTCGACACGCCGCAGGCGCGGATGCGCGAAGTCACCCTCGAAGGGCGCGCGCGCTCCACCGGCGGCATCGCGCGATTCGATGTGGACGCGGACCTCACCGGCAGGGAACTGGCGCTTGGCAATACCGTGGACCGCGCACTGCTCTCAGCGCAGCAGGCGGCCGCCGGAACCCTCGGCGCGCCGATCACGGCGCAAGTGCGGCAGGCGCTCGGCCGCGAGATGCGCGGCAGTACGATCAACGCGGGCCTCCTCGTGCGCAATTCGCGCGAGGGCCTGAGCGTCGTCGTCACGCGCGGGTCGCTCAAAGGCGGCAGCGGAGAATCGGTGCTTTCGCTCTCGCGCGTGCAGGCGATGTTCGGCCGCAAGGGCGGCGTGCCGCGGGTGAACGGCAACTTCACGACCGGCGGGCGAGGGCTGCCGCAGGCGTGGGGGCGGATGGAGAGCGGCGACGACGGCCACCTCGCCATGCGCGCGACGATGACGGATTACCGCGCCGGATCGGCGATGGTCGGCGTGCCGAGGCTGTCGCTGGAGCAGGCGCCAGACGGCGCGCTCTCGTTCAACGGGCAGGTCACTCTCAGCGGCGATCTTCCGGGCGGCAACACGCGCAACCTGCAGCTTCCGGTCGATGGCCGATGGGGCGCGGACGGCAGGCTCGCCGTGTGGCGCCGCTGCACCGACGTCGCCTTCGATGCCCTGAGCTTCTCCAACCTGACCATCGACAAGCGCAAGCTGACCCTGTGCCCGGCGCGCGGCGGCGCGATCGTGGAAGGGCGCCCCGACAACCTGCTGCTCGCGGCAGGCATGACCGCGCTCGACTTGTCCGGACACCTTGGCGAGACGCCGATCCGCATCGCCAGCGGGCCGCTCGGCTTCGCGATGGGCGGGGGCAGGCCCGGTGTCATCAAGGCCAGCGCCATCAACGTGGCGCTTGGCCCGGCGGACACCGCATCGCACTTCCTCGTCAGCCATCTCGACGGGCAGATCGGCAAGGACATCGCGGGCACCTTCGATCAGGCCGACATCAGCCTTGCCGCCGTACCACTGGACATGCGGCAGGCTGCGGGCCGCTGGCGCTATGCCGGCGGTGTGGCCTCGATCGAGGGCGCGCAGTTCACGCTGGTGGACCGCCAACAGGTGGCACGCTTCCAGCCGATGGTGGCGCGCAACGCGACGCTGCAACTGGCCGACAACCGCATCACCGCGCAGGCCCTGCTCCGCGAGCCGGGCAGCGACCGGGCGGTCGTCCGCGCCGACATCGTCCACGATCTGTCGAGGGCCGACGGTCATGCGAATCTCGCCGTCGAGGGGATTGTCTTCGACGACAAGCTGCAGCCCGACGCGCTCTCGCGGCTGGTGCTGGGCGTGGTGTCCGACCTCAAGGGCGTCGTGCGCGGCACCGGGCGGATCGACTGGAACCCGAAGAGCGTGACCAGCCGTGGCCGCTTCTCCACCGACGGCGTCGACTTCGCAGCCGCTTTCGGTCCGCTACGCGGGCTGTCGGGCGAGGTGGTGTTCACCGACCTCCTCGGCATGGTTACCGCGCCCAATCAGTACGTACGCATCGCCTCCATGAACCCGGGCATCGAGGTGACCGACGGCACGCTCTCCTACGAGATACGCCCCGGCTACAACCTCATCGTCCACGGCGGAAAGTGGCCGTTCATGGACGGTACGCTGACGCTCGATCCGGCGAAGATGCAGATCGGGGCGGCGGAGACGCGCTACTACACGCTGCGCGTCACGGGCCTCGACGCGGCGGACTTCGTGCAGCATCTCGAACTCACCAACATCAACGCCAGCGGCATATTCGACGGCGAGCTTCCGCTCATCTTCGACGAAAACGGCGGCCGGATCGAAAACGGCTTCCTGCGCTCGCGCGATCCCGGCGGCAACGTTTCCTACGTCGGCGCGCTGACGTACAAGGACCTGTCGGCGATGGGCAATTACGCCTTCGACGCGCTCAAGTCGGTGAATTACAAGAAGATGGAGATCGGGCTGGGCGGTTCGCTCTCGGGCGATATCGTCACGAAGATCAGCTTCGACGGGCTCAGCCAGGGGCAGGGCGCCAGCAAGAACTTCATCACCAAGCAGATCGCGAAGCTCCCGCTCCGCTTCATCGTCAACATCAAGGCGCCGTTCTTCAGCCTGTTCGGCTCGATGCGTTCGCTCTACGATCCGACGTACGTGACGGACCCGAGGGTGCTCGGCCTGCTCAATACCGACGGGACGCGCTCGACCACCGCGCCCGATGCGACGCTCAATCTGGCGCCCCCCAAACCGACTTCGGCTCCATCCGGCGCTATTCAGCCTCCAGTCAGCGAGAAAAAGCCATGATGCCCTCGGAATTGACCGGAAGCCCTCCGGCTGCGACAAGCCCGGCGATGATCGACGGGTATTCGACAGAGCAGCAGGTGGGCACACGGTCCGGCAGGCGCGCCGTTCGCGCCGCAATGATGGCCGCGACGGTGATGGCGGTCGCTTTCGGCCTCGGAGGCTGCATTCAGGTTGCAGCACCCGACAAGCCGATCGTGATCGAACTCAACATCAACATCCGGCAGGAAGTCGTCTACCGCCTAGCCGCCGACGCGGCCAAGACGGTGGACGAGAACAAGGGCATTTTCTGATGACGAGCATTCGTTTCATTGCCGCCGCAGCCGTAACGGTTCTCGCCGTCGCCGGTGCGTCCACGGCTTATGCGCAGCGCTCGCCGGAATACGTCGCTGCGCGCGCGGCCGGGCAGGTCGGCGAGCAGCGCGACGGCTATCTCGGCGTGATCAGCGGCGGCGGGGACATCTCCGCCATGGTCCGCGACATCAACAACAAGCGCCGCTCGGTCTACACCACTGCCGCTCAGGGCAAGAGCACCATCGAGGAATACGCCTTCACCACCGGCTGCAAGCTGATCCGCGACACCAAGCCCGGCGAGAAGTACCAGGGCCTCGACGGTTCGTGGAAGACGCGCGGCGCCGGTGCGCCGGAACTGGACCCGCGCTGTCCGTGACATTGATATCCATGAGGCGGTGAAAACGGGGCGCGGCCAAAAGTACTAGGTCTCAGGCGTTCAACACTTTCGTCACCGCACTGACGAATCAAGAAAAGGCCGGAGGCGGGCACGCTTTTCCGGCCTTTTTCGCGTCCATTCCGGCTGCATCGCCATTGCGGTATTGGGTGGATCGCCGCGGTTCTACTTCATCCGTGTCGCATCTTCGCCCCGTGTCCTGTCAACAACAGGCGCTGAGGAGCCGCCGCCCCGGTTGACTCGGGATAAGCCCCACCCTAAGGGGCCGGTGCTCTTGGCGGGCAGCCGTCGTTTGTGTCTAACGTTCCTGTCATCGTGAGGAGGACGTGACATGACCGACGAGCAACCTGCACGAGACCCTGTTGGCGAGGATGCGCGCATCGATTCGCTCGACGAAAGGCTGAAGGCCCTTCGCGAGCGGGAAGAGGAACGCAACCGACCGAAAGCCGGCGCGGAAACCGATGCGAGCTATCGCATGGGCAACCGGGTGCTTTCGGAATTGCTGGGAGGTGTCGCGGGCGGTCTGTTCCTGGGATGGCTCATCGGCCATTTCAGCGGATATATGGCCTTGAGTCTGATGGTGATGCTGTTCGTGGGAATTGGTATTGCCTTCAGGAACATACTAAGGATTACGAACCAGCGTCCTGACTGACCCGCGAATTGGGGAGTGGGGCGCTGTAGTTCAATAGGCGACAGGGGTAATCGCGTGGCAGCCGAAGCGAAGCTCGATCCGATGCACCAGTTCCAGCTTGAAAAGCTGGCGGGCGCGGACTGGAACATTGCCGGTTACAATATCGCCTTCACCAACAGTGCGCTGTGGATGGCCATCGCCACCCTCGCGCTGATCGTGTTCGTTGCGGGCGGCATGAAGCGCCAGCTGGTGCCCGGTCGCTGGCAGATGGCGGTGGAGACCTTCACCGGTTTCATCGACGGCATGCTCGCCGCGAACGTCGGCAAGAACGGCAAGAAGTACGTTCCGTACATCTTCTCGCTGTTCATGTTCATCCTTTTCGCGAACTTCCTCGGCCTGATGCCGCTGGGCGTGCTGGGCGTTCACGCCTTCACCTTCACCAGCCACTTCTCGGCCACGGGCGTTCTCGCGGTGCTGTCGTTCTCGATCGTGCTGATCGTCGGCTTCGCCAAGCACAAGCTGCACTTCTTCTCGCTTTTCGTGCCGCACGGTACGCCGGCGCTGATGATCCCGATCATCTTCGTGGTCGAGCTGATCTCGTTCCTGGTGCGCCCGTTCAGCCTCGGCCTGCGACTGTTCGTCGCGATGATGGCCGGCCACGTGCTGCTCGAAGTGCTTTCCAGCTTCGTGATCTCGGGCGGCAACAATGGCCCGATCATGTTCGCGATCGCCGGCATTCCCAGCTTCGTGCTCATGGTCGGCATCTGCGCGCTGGAACTGCTGGTCGCCGGCATCCAGGCTTACGTCTTCGCTCTTCTCACTTGCGTCTATCTCAACGACGCCGAGAACCTTCACTGATCATCTTTTTTCGCCTCACTTGCGGGCACACCAAAGGGAGTTTTTGATATGGACGCAGAAGCTGCAAAGCTGCTCGGAGCCGGTTTCGCTGCAATCGGCGCCGGCCTCGCCTCGATCGGCGTGGGCAACGTTTTCGCCAAGTTCCTCGAAGGCGCGCTGCGCAACCCGGGCGCCGCTGACGCCCAGCAGGGTCGCCTGTTCATCGGCTTCGCCGGTGCAGAGCTTCTCGGCCTGCTTTCGTTCGTCATTGCCGCGCTGCTGATCTTCGCCTGATCGCTCGCGTTTGACCGGATTTCCGGCCGCCCTGACCCTTTGGTGAGGCGGCCGGGATTTCCGGCAAGATTTTTTCCGGCTTCCTTCGAGACAGGGCTGAACCCATGCCTCAGATCGCTCAGCTAGGCGAGTTCTACTCCAGCCAGATCTTCTGGCTGTTGATCTTCTTCGGTATCACCTTCTTCGTCGTTGGACGGGGCATGGTGCCGAAGGTGATGGACACCGTCGCCAGCCGTGACAACCAGATCGCCGCCGACCTCAAGGCAGCCGAAGCCGCTCGTGCCCAGGCCGATGCCGAAGAGGCCTCCTGGCGCACCCGCGAGAACGCCAACCGCGCTTCGGCGCAGGGCACCATCGCCGACGCCCGCGCCAAGGCCGCAGCCGCTGCCGAGCAGCGCCTCGCCGTTGCCCAGGCATCGATCGACGCCACCCTAGCCGGTGCGGAAACCCGCATCGCCGAGGCGCGCCGTGCCGCTGCCGACGATATCGAGACCGTGGCCGCCGAGGCGACCCGCGACATCGTCAGCCGCATCGCCGGCCTGTCGCTGGGCGACGACGTCGTGCGCGGCGCCGTGAAGGAGAACCTGGTCCATGGCTGACGCCAACGCCGCCGTCGAGCACGGCCTCGACCATGAAGCCGCCGAAGTGACGGGTGCCGAAGGTACGCACGCTTCGACCGAGCATCACGCCGAACCGCTGTTCCTCGGCTTCGCGCCGCCGGTCGCGGTCGTCAGCAGCTCGATGATCGTGCTGCTCGCGATCCTGGCCTGGAAAGGCGTGCCGAAGATGATCGGCAAGGGTCTCGACGGCAAGATCGCCGAGATCAAGGCCCAGCTCGCCGAAGCCAAGTCGCTGCGCGCCGAGGCGGAAGCCCTTCGTTCGGAATACGCGAGCAAGATCGCGAACGCTGAGAAGGACGCCGCCGCGATGCTCGACCATGCCCGTCACGAAGCCGAGGCGATCGTCGCCAAGGCCGAGGCGGACACCACCGAGACCATCGCCCGCCGCGAGAAGATGGCGCAGGACAAGATCACCGCAGCCGAGTTCGCTGCCGTGACCCAGCTGCGCAATCAGGCTGCCGCTGCCGCCGCCGCTGCCGCGAAGGGCCTGATCGCCGCGAACCATTCCGCCGCCGCCGACAAGGCGCTGGTGGACCAGGCGATCGCCGGGATCTGATTTTCCGCACCCTTGCGGGTGGGATCAAGAAGCCTCCGTCCTCGGACGGGGGTTTTTTGTTTGTGCGAGGGGCAGAGATACCGGTCCAGAGGGACCATCACTGAGGACCTTTAGTGTGACCTTGCCGGTGTTTGGCGTCACTATTGGGACGATGTGCAGCATATTAGATGGGCTATAGCTCTTTAGGATTTCCCAAACGGCTTCTCCAGAAAGTCGGAAACCGCTGCCCATGCTCGGTCAAACTCGGTGGCTCGCAAGTTGTCGCAGTCGTGATCACAAGCGAGGGATACCACTTGCGCGCTCACCGGCAGGTGGCGTCCGAAGTCTGACGGGTCGCAGCCATAGTCGTCCGCATCGCCCTGGATGATCAGCAGCGGCTTGTTCACGGCATGCAGGTGCGTGGTACGATAGGCTTGCGGCTGCCGGTGTGGATGCCGGAAGGGGTAGCCGAAGCACACTATCCGCTCGATGCCGCGATGATCTGCGATTTGCGTGGCTGAGATGCCGCCTGCGGAATGCGTCACGAGGCAGGCAGAATGGTCGCTCATTGCGTCCAGTAATCGCCTCAACTGGCGGGCATCGTTGGCGGGCTGACCATGCAAGGCGGTGTAAAGATGGTCGTAGCGGTGTGCATCGACCGCTACGAAAGCGACGCGCAACAGCATGCGCAAAAGGCGGCGTGGCTTTGAGTCGCTGCTGCGCCAGCATAGCCAGGGCCATCTGGCGACGATGCGTGCACCTATGTCCTCGTAAGACCTGGCGTAGTCGGATACGAACCAGTGGAGATGGAAGCCCTTTGCCTCCAGCATCAACAAGATGCGATGAATATCCCCGGAATTGCGGGTCTTGTCGGTGCGCCCCATAACGATGATCGTGCGGGGAATCGGGCCGGAATGCTGCATGCGCCCCCTGTTCCCCCTTGCGGGCGAACGGTCTCTTTCTACGATTGGTGTCCGAGGCTCAATCGTGCGGCGGGTTCTCGACCAGTTCTTCCTTCGCGCTTTCGCCCATGCCGTGCTTCAGCACCATCGGCAGCTGCGAGAACGTGAACAGGAACGAAAGCACCGTGAAGCCCCAGAGCTTGGCCTGCAGCCACGTGTCGAAGCTGACGGTATAGACCAGCACCGTGTTCAGCACCGCCAGCACCAGGAAGAACCACGCCCAGTTGCGCGACAGGATCATCCAGCCGGCGTCGTCCAGCCCCTCGAAGGCAGCCTGCAGCAGGTACTTGAGCATCGCCTTGCCGCGCCACAGGCCCACGAACAGCACGGCCGAGAACATCAGGTAGACGGCGGTGGGCTTGAGCTGGATGAAGATCGCATTGCGGAACACCACTGTCAGCGCGCCGAAGCCGAGGATCAGCACCGTCGTCAGCCACAGCATCGGCGAGACATGGCCGAGCCGCCACTTCGACACGATCAGCGCCGCTACGGTCGCCACCATGAAGGCGATCGTGCCCTTGATGACGGCGGTGACGGTGGCGATCGAATTGCCGTCGCCCTCGGGCGAGAAGTGCCGGTAGGCGAGGAAGAACACCAGCAGCGGCCCGAAATCGACGACGAGGTTCAGCCAGCTGGATTTGGGCTTCTTTTCGGCGGCGCTCATCACGCGATCCCCGCGATGACCCGCGCGAGCAGGTCGGGGTTGAAGGGCCGCAAGTCGTCGATCTTCTCGCCGACGCCGATGGCGTGGATCGGCAGGCCGTATTGCTCCGCCGCCGCGACGAGGACGCCGCCGCGCGCGGTGCCGTCGAGCTTGGTCATGATGAGGCCGGAAACGCCCGCCACTTCCTTGAAGATCTCGATCTGCGAAAGCGCGTTCTGGCCGTTGGTGGCATCCAGCACCAGCACGACGTCGTGCGGCGCGGCGGGGTT
Source organism: Novosphingobium sp. HR1a (assembly GCF_015594425.1). Lineage (NCBI taxonomy): Bacteria > Pseudomonadati > Pseudomonadota > Alphaproteobacteria > Sphingomonadales > Sphingomonadaceae > Novosphingobium > Novosphingobium sp. HR1a. The sequence continues at coordinate 60,249 of NZ_JABXWS010000043.1, read as the reverse complement.
CAGGCGGCCGAGGACGCGGCGGATCTTGGCCAGTTCGTCCATCAGCTCGCGCTTGTTCTGGAGACGCCCGGCGGTATCGACGATCAGCGCGTCGATGCCCTGTTCGGTCGCGGCCTTGAGGCCGTCGAACACGATCGAGGCGGGGTCACCGCCCTCGGGGCCGGTGACGATGGGGATCGACAGGCGATCCGCCCAGACCTTGAGCTGGCCGATCGCGGCGGCGCGGAAGGTGTCTCCGGCTGCCAGCATGACCGAATAGTCCTGCTCCTGGAACAGGTGCGCCAGCTTGGCGATCGTGGTGGTCTTGCCCGAGCCGTTGACGCCGATCACGAGGATCACCTGCGGGCGCGGGAAGGCGACGATGTCGAGCGGCTTGGCGACCGGGCGCAGGATCTCGGCGATCTCGCGCGCGACGACTTCCATGATGGCGCGTTCGTCGGCATCACGCTCGAAGCGCTCCTCGGCCAGCCGGTCACGGATGCGGGCGGCGGCGCGGGGGCCGAGGTCGGACATGATGAGCGCGTCTTCCAGCGCATCGAGCTGCGCCGAGGTCAGACGGGTGCCGCCGCCAAGGCCCGCGAGGTTGCCCGCGAGGCGCTGCGAGGTCTGGCGAAAGCCTCCGAAGAGACGGTCGGACCAGTCGCTTGATGCCCCCTCGTTTTGCTGGGGGTCAGGGGTACTCATGCTTCCAGCATTCCTTCGACAATTCGGGTCGGGGTCACTTCCACCAGCGCGCCGGGCGGCGTGCCGGGGGGAACCCGGACGGGCGCGAAGTCGGCCGCGTGGCCGCTCCCGCCCCTTTCGGCGAGCACCCATAGCGGCAAGCCCAGATGCGCGGCAAGCCAGGATGCGCGGGTTTCGGCCACCTTTGCGCGCAACTGCGCGGCGCGGGCGCGGATCGTCGCGTGCTCCACTTGCGGCATGCGCGCGGCGGGAGTGCCGGGGCGCTGCGAGTAGGGGAAGACGTGGCCGTGGACGACACCCAGCGCCTCGATGATCGACAGGTTGGCGGCGTGCGCCTCGTCGTCCTCGGTGGGGAAACCGGCGATGAGGTCGGCACCGATGGCGATCTCCGGGCGGCGGGCGCGCAAGCCTGCGACAAGGTTCACCGCGTCGGCGCGAGAGTGGCGGCGCTTCATGCGCTTGAGGATCAGGTCGTGGCCATGCTGCAGCGAAAGGTGGACATGCGGCATGACCCGGGCCTCCGAGGCGAGGAGGTCGAACAGCAGGTCGTCCACTTCGGCGCCGTCGATCGAGGAGAGGCGCAGGCGCGGCAGGTCGGGGAAGCGGGTAAGGATCGCTTCTGCCAGCGTACCGAGGCGCGGCTCTCCGGGCAGGTCGTCGCCCCATGAGGTGAGATCGACGCCGGTGAGGATCACTTCCTGTACGCCTGCGTCGAGGTGGCGGGCCACGTCGTCCAGCACTTGCGTGACGGTGCGCGAGCGGCTCGGGCCTCGGCCTTGCGGGATGACGCAGAAGGTACAGGCGTGGTCGCAGCCGTTCTGTACCTGCACGAAGGCGCGGGTGTGGGCGCGGGTTTCCGGCGCTCGCGTGGCGAGCGGCACGTTCCAGGCGCGCGGGTCGAGCTTGGCGGTGTTGGCGATGAGGCCGTCCACCTCGGGCATCGCCGCTAGCGCCTCGCGCTCGACTTCGGCCGCGCAGCCGGTGACGAGGAGGCGCGCGTCGGGACGGGCCTTGCGGGCGCGACGGATGGCCTGGCGGGTCTGGCGCACGGCTTCCGCCGTGACCGCGCAGGAGTTGATGACGACGAGGTCGTCCGCCTCACCCAGCATCCCGCGCAGGGACTCGCTTTCGGCGAGGTTCAGGCGGCAGCCGAGCGAATGGACCTCGACGGTCAAATGGCGATCCTGATGTGCGCTCCGAAATCGGCGGCGTCGAAGGAGCCGCGGAAGGCTTCGGTCGCGGGGCCGGTCATGACGATCTCGTTGTCCTCGCGCCACTCGATCACCAGCGGGCCGCCGGGCAGCGTCACGGTGACGCGGCGGTCGACGAGGCCGCGCTTCATCGCGCCGATCGCGGTGGCGCAGGCGCCGGTGCCGCAGGCGCGCGTGAGGCCCGCGCCGCGCTCCCACACGCGCAGGGTGATCGCGTCTCGCGCGGTGATGCCAGCTACGTTGACGTTGATGCGCTCGGGGAACAGCGGGTCGGTCTCGATCATCGGGCCGATGCGGGCCATGTCGATCGCGTAGGGATCGGCGACGAAAAAGATGACGTGCGGGTTGCCGACGTTGACCGCAATCGGGTTCACCAGTTCCTCCCACGCGACGGGCATGGCGTGGGTGTCCATGGCGTAGGCGAGGGGGATCGCGTTCCAGTCGAAGCGCGGCTTGCCCATCTGGACGCTGATGCCGCCATCGGTGGGCGTGGAGATGACGAGCCCGCCGAGCGTCTCGATCCGGGCGGGTTCACCGTGCAGCAGGCCGACCGCGCGCGTGGCGTTGCCGCAAGCCTCGACCTCGCTGCCGTCGGCGTTGAAGATGCGCATGCGGAAATCGGCGTCCATCGAGGGTTCGAGGACGATGAGCTGGTCGCAGCCGATCCCGGTGTGGCGGTCCGCCAGCGCCGAGGCGAAGGCGGCGTCCACCGGGGGCAGCGCGTGCACGCGGCCGTCGAGCACGATGAAGTCATTGCCCAGGCCGTGCATCTTGGTGAAGTCGATCCGCATGCGCGCGATTTAGGTGGTGCGGGGGGGAAGGTCAATTTCCCCTGCCGTTTTCGTCGTCCCGGACTTGATCCGGGACCGGTGGCTGTCTTTAGGCGGATGCGGTCGGCGAGACGCCTTGCCGAGAGCAAGGTCGCTCAAGGCAAGCGGTCCCGGATCAGGTCCGGGACGACGTCAGGCGCGCTTCACTTCCGGTGTATCATCCGGGGCGACTTCGGTCTTGGGTTCCTCACCCAGCCATTCGCCGAGTTCGGCCGCGGGGCGGGGGCGGCCGTACAGATAGCCCTGGCCGGTGATCCCGCCGTACTGGCGCAAGTGGTCGAGCACGGCCTGCGTCTCGATCCCCTCGGCCGTTACCGGCATGTGCAGCCCTTCGCCCAGCGTCGCCACGGCGCGGACGATGGCGGCGCTGTCCTCGTCGTCGAGCATGCTGGAGACGAAGCTGCGGTCGATCTTGATGCGGTCGAACGGCAGCTGCTTGAGCTGCCCGATCGAGCTGTAGCCGGTGCCGAAATCGTCGAGGCTGATGCGGATGCCCTGGTTCTTGAGGCTGGTCACCAGCGTGCGTACCTGGCCCAGGTTCTGGTGGAGGCAGCTTTCGGTGATCTCGATCTCCAGCCGCTGCGGCGGGAAGTTGGCCTCCACCAGCATGCGCAGGAGTTTCTGGGCGAACCACGGGTCGCGCAGCTGGATGGGCGAGATGTTGACCGCCAGCGTCAGCTTCGGGTCCCACAGTTTCGCGTCTTCCAGCGCCTGTGCGATCACGCTGCGCGAGAGTTCGGTGATCGCGCCGATCTCCTCGGCGACGGGGATGAAGATGTCAGGTGCAACGATGCCGAATTGCGGCGAATCCCAGCGCGCCAGCATCTCGAAGCCGGTCAGCTCGCCCGTTTCCAGATCGACCTGCTGTTCGTAGAACGGCACGAATTCGCCGCGCGGAATGCCCTGGCGGATGCCTGCCTCAAGGTCGGCGCGGAAACGCATCTCGTGCGCCATCTGCGGCTCGAACCACGAGAACTGGTTCCGGCCCTGTCGCTTGGCGTGGTACATCGCGACGTCGGCCATCTCCAGCAGCGCGGGCGAGGAAGTCGTGCGCGATTCGGCGCGGGCGAGGCCGATCGAGGCGGTGACGTCGATCGTCGCGTTGCTGATGCGCGAGCCCTCGGCGATGGCCTGCACCAGGGCCGCGGCGATGCTGTCGACGGTTTCGCTGTGACGGGGCTCGAACGGAACGGCTACGGCGAATTCGTCGCCGCCGATGCGGCCGACGATGGTGCCTTCTGGAAGCGCGGCGGTGATGCGGCGGGCGCATTCCACCAGCAGGCGGTCGCCGGTGGCGTGGCCGTTGTAGTCGTTGACCTGTTTGAAGTTGTCGAGATCGATCATCAGCACCGCCACGGCCCGCCCCGCCGTCGCGCTGCGGTCGATCAGTGCGTCGACGCTCAGGTTGAAGCTGCGGCGGTTGTGGAAGCCGGTGAGCGAATCGGTTTCGGCAAGTCGCCGCGCTTCACGCTCGGCGGCGCGGCGCAGCATGATCTCGTCGCACAGTTCGCGGTAGCGGCTCCAGCCGAAGATGATGATCGCGATGTTGAGCAGGAAGGCGTTGAGCAGGAAATGGTCCGGCCCCGGACCTTGTCCGGTAAGCGAGTTGACGACCGCCGGGCCGATTTCGCTGCCGGTGGCGACGAAAAGAATGATCGCCGCGGTAACGATGCCGAAAGCGACGATGTCGACCTCGCTGCCTTCCGTGTCACGCCGGGAGGAAAGGATACTTGCTGCGTGCACGAAATGGCCCCTCCAAGGGCGTGGCTTGTAAGCCGTTGGAGCTACGCAGTTCCTCTGAAATATCAGTTAACGAAAAAGCCCCGGCCTGCGCGAGCGGGCCGCGGCTTGGACTATTACAGAGTTTTAATCGGCGCCGTTTACATCTTCAGGCCGATCTCGCGCAGGCGCTCCTGCAGGTAGTCGTCGGCGGTGATCGAGACCGGGTAGCGATCCGGGTTCTCGTCGCTCACGCACTCGGGCAGGGTGACGAACGGGAAGTCGCTGCGCAGGTGCAGGAAGAACGGCATCGAGTAGCGGCTGTGCCCGGCACGCGCGCCCTCGGGGTTGCGGACGCGGTGCGTGGTCGAGGGCAGCACGTGGTTGGTCAGGCGCTGCAGCATGTCGCCGATGTTGACGACGATCGCGCCCTCGGGCGGCGCGACCGAGAGCCAGCGACCGTCCTTGCTCAGCAGTTCGAGGCCCGCTTCCTGTGCGCCGAGCAGCAGGGTGATGAGGTTGATGTCCTCATGCGCGCCGGCACGGATGGCGCCTCCGGATTCAGCCGAAACCGGCGGGTAGTGCAGCAGGCGCATCACCGAGTTGCCGTCCTCGATCCCTGCGTCGAACCAACCCGCATCGAGGCCGAGGTCGACGGCGATCGCTGAGAGCACCTTGGCGCCGGCCTCGTCAAACTGGGCGTAGAGTTCGCGGAAGGTCTCTTCGAAGCCTTCAACCTCGGTCGGCCAGATGTTCGGCGGCATCGAGGCGGCGAGCGGCGAATCGGCGGGAACGTCGCGGCCGACGTGCCAGAATTCCTTGAGGTCCTTCTCCTTAGCGCCCTTGGCGACTTCGGTGCGGAACGGCGTATAGCCGCGCGCGCCGCCCTGGCCGGGGATGAAGTATTTCTGCTTGGTCTCGACCGGGAGGGCGAAGAATTCCTCGGTCCTGGCCCAGGCCTGGTCGATCAGCGACTGGTCGATGCCGTGGTCCCGGATCATCGCGAAGCCGAAGGTGCGGAAGCTCTCGCCGACGCGCGCGGGCAGGTCGGCGCTGTCGGCCACGAGGCTGAGGACGGGGATTTGTGCGAGGTCCATGGTAGTGCAATCCGTAACGAGTCGGTATGCCGCCCCTTTAGGCGCCCCGGCCGTCACAGTCTAATTCGGGCCGGAAATTTACGATGGAAGGTGCGGGCATGGCATACTGGCTGATGAAGTCTGAACCCGATGCTTACGGCTGGAACGATCTTGTGAAGGAAGGCGAGGGCACATGGGACGGCGTGCGCAACCACCGCGCCGCCAACAACCTGCGCGCCATGGAAGTGGGAGACGAGGTGTTCTTCTACCACTCCAACATCGGCAAGGAGATCGTCGGCATCGCTACGGTGAGCAAGGCCGGGATCACCGATCCCAGCGATCCCGAGGGCAAGTGGGCGGCGGTCAAGGTGAAGCCGGTGCGCAAGCTGAAGCGGCCGGTGACACTCGCGCAAGTGAAGGGCGATCCCAAGCTGGCGGAGATGGAACTGGTGAAGTTCTCGCGCCTGTCGGTGGGTGTGGTGACGCCGCAGGAGTGGGGCTACGTGCTGGGGCTGGCAGGGGAGTGACGACATATCGCCGCTAAGGCACGCCTCGGCGCAGGCGTACGAAACTTAGCGGCGGAGCAGCGTGTTCTCTTCACGTGACGGCAGCGAGATGTTTCGCCGCCGAGCTAAGGAGATACCGCCGTGGGTGAACTCAAGGACACCGTGAAGGGCCTGGGCAACGAGATTGCCGGTAACGTCAAGCAGGCCGCAGGCAAGGCCCGCAACGACCCGGCCCAGCAGGCAGAAGGCAAGGCCCAGGAAAAGAAGGGCGAGCTTCAGCAGGGCATCGGCAAGGTCAAGGGCGCGCTCGGCGACCGGGTCTGACCTGACCTCTTCCTGACGGAAACCAGCGAGAGGGCTGCCTTAGGGCGGCCCTTTTTCTTTGGGTTTCCGATGCTTGCAAGAACGAATCGTCCCGTTTCGGGAAGGGTTCGCCAAGCGCTTTGCGCAATGGTAAACAAATCGTTAATGCGTGACTTATGCGAAGCATGACACGTCGCGCACTCGTCCTCACGCAGGAGTCGGCCGGGCACTGGTTCCGCCGCTCACTGCCGCCCCACGTCTTCACCGAATCGCTTGAGGAGGAAGACGAAGATGTGGAGGCCGCGCGCAAATGGCGCTTCAGTGGCGGCGACTGGCGTGGGTTCCTGACGGCCTACTGCGCGAGTTTCGTGGCGATCACCCTGTTCATCGCCTGACCATTTCCGCCATTGCGAATAACCGAGGAAACCCAAGGCAGCGTCAGGCTATCTTGGGTTTCGTCGGTTATTCGCAATGATGATGCGTAGAAGGCTCAACCCGCGCTGGGGCACTTCTCGGCGCGGAACAGCAGGTAGCCCAGCCATGCCGAGGCGACGCAGCACAGCGAGACGACCAGCAGTTGCTGCGCCACCGCAACGCCCATCAGCGTCATTACGCCGGTCGCCAGCGAACCGACGACCATCGCGCCCGAATTAACGATGTTGTTTGCGGCAATCGTGCGCGCGGTCTGCGACTTGGGCACGAAGGTGGTGAGGAAGGCGTAGAGCGGCACCACGAACATACCGCCGCAGATGGCGATGCCCAGCAAGGTCAGCATCAGCGGGATCGCCAGCGGCTGCACGACGAAGATGCCCACGTCCATCAGCGTCCCCGTTCCGCTATGCGGCGGCCAGATGCGGCAGACCTGCTGGAAGGCGACGAGGAACACGCCCATGCCGATCACCGAGATCGGCGACCAGCGCGCGGAAACGGTGCCCTTGAGCAGCGCATTGATCGCCATCGACCCGATTGCGACGCCGACCGAGAAGATCACGAGGAACAGGCTGGCCACTTCCTTGCTGGCCATCAGCATGTTCTTGGCGAGCGGCGGGAATTGGACGAACAGGACGGTGCCGATCGCCCAGAAGAAGCTGATCGCGCAGATGGCAAGGAACACGCGGCGGTCCTGCATCGTCGTGCGCACCAGGCGCACGGAAGCGCGGATGACGTGGTAGTCGAGCGGCTCGATTTTGCCCAGCGGCGGGGCGGATGGGACCTGTCGCCCTGCGAACCAGCCGATTATGGCGACGACGATCACCCCGATCGCGGCGGCATCGACGCTGATCCAGCCCGCGACGATCGTGCCGGCGAGTACGGCGATGTACGTACCCGCTTCGACCAGCCCGGTGCCGGAGAGGACTTCGCCGTCCTTCAGGTGCTGCGGCAGGATCGCGTACTTGATCGGTCCGAAGAACGTCGAGTGAACGCCCATCGCGAACAGCGCCAGCAGCATCAGCGGGATGGCCACGGCGTCGAGCGCCTGCCCCTGCCACGCAAGGGCAAGGCCCGCGCCGCCGACCAGCATGATGCCGATCTCGCAGGCCTTGATGATGCGAATCAGCTTCGCCTTGTCGCGCATGTCGGCCAGCTGTCCGGCCAGCGCCGAGAGCAGGAAGAAGGGGATGATGAAGATCGCCGAGGCCATCGCGCTGAACCGCGCCTCCTGGCCTTCCGAGTGGTACACCTCGTAGACGACGAAGAGCACCATCGCGTTCTTGAACAGGTTGTCGTTGAACGCGCCCAGAAGCTGGGTGACGAAAAGGGGGAGAAAACGTCGCGCCCGGATGAGTTGGGTCGTCGTGGTCATGATCTAAGTATGCCGCCGGCCTTGCTCATTGGTCGTCGGGACACTTAATGGCATGGGGCGGGGGCACAAGCCCTGTTCACCACTTTATTCCCGTAGCGATTGCGGGCTATGGCATTCCCATCATGCTGACTCTGCCGAACATCCTGACGCTTTCACGCATCGTCGCCCTTCCGTTGCTGGCCTTCCTGCTCTGGTGGCCCAGATGGGAATTCGGGTACGGACTGGCTTTCGGGCTTTACTGCCTGATGGGACTCACCGACTATTTCGACGGCTATCTTGCTCGTTCGAGCGGGACGGTGTCGAAGCTGGGCGTATTCCTCGACCCTATCGCCGACAAGATCATGGTGGCGACGGTGATTCTGGTGCTGACCGCGCAAGGCATCCTGCGTGGGCCTTTCGTGGGCGACATGCACGTGATCGCGGGCCTCGTCATCCTCGTGCGTGAGATCGCCGTGTCGGGCCTGCGTGAGTTTCTTGGGGGGCTGCAGGTTTCGGTGCCGGTCAGCCGCCTTGCGAAGTGGAAGACGACGTTCCAGCTGATCTGCCTGGGGGCGCTGATCCTTGGCGTGGCGATGCCGTGGTGGAATCTCGACCTCGGCGCGCTGGTAATCAACGTGCCGCATACCGTGGGCCTGACGACGCTGTGGGCGGCCGCCGCACTGACGGTGGTGACGGGCTGGGACTATCTGCGGGTCGGCCTCAAGCACATGGACTGAACCCCTTGCGCTTGCGGTGCGGGCAAGCGGACTTGCGTTCCCCGCACTTGGTCTGACGCGGCTCGAGGGCCATTTGCGCTTGGAGCGGGGGCTACAGCACGAAGGATTTCACCATTACCGTCGCGTCCAGCACCATGTCGGCGTCCAGTGCCGTCGGCGGCCCCAGTCGCCCGGTCGTCTTCTCGCTGGCCGTCGCTGCCGGGCTGACCGTCGCCAACATCTACTACAACCAGCCGATGATCGGGCTGATGGAGCGCGACCTTGCGGGTGCGGCGGCGACTTACGTGCCGACCGCGACGCAGCTCGGTTACGCCTTCGGCCTCGTCGTGTTGGTGCCGCTTGGCGATCTGGTGGAGCGGCGGAGGCTGATCGTGCTGCAATGCCTGGCGCTGACCGCCGCGCTGGCACTCGTCGCCGTCGCGCCGAGTGCCGGGCTGGTGCTGGCCGCATCGCTGCTGGTCGGGCTGCTCGCTTCGGTTGCGCAGCAGATCGTGCCGTTCGCGGCGAATCTCGCCCCTGACGAGAAGCGTGGCGCAATCGTCGGCACGGTGATGGCCGGTCTCCTGTGCGGTATCCTGCTCAGCCGTACGCTGGCGGGCTTCGTTGCCGGAACGCTCGGGTGGCGGGAGATGTTCTGGCTCGCGGTTCCACTGGCGCTTTTGACCGCACTGCTCATGGCGTTCCAGCTTCCGCGCAGCCGTCCGCAAGACACCGGACTCGGCTATGTCGGCCTGCTGCGCTCGCTCTGGAGTCTGTGGCGCGAATTTCCCGCGCTGCGGCTGGCGACTTATACCCAGTGCTGCCAGTTCGGCGTCTTCAGCGTGTTCTGGACCATTCTTGCCCTGCGCCTGCAGGAGCACTTCGACCTTGGGCCGGAAGCTGCGGGACTGTTCGGTATCGTCGGTGCGGCGGGCGTGCTTGCAGCACCGGTCGCAGGGCGGCTCGCCGACCGTCGCGGTCCGCATCCCGCCATCGTGCTGGGCACGGTGATGACGCTGGCGGCGTGGCTGATCTTCGGTTTCTGGCATTCGCTGGCCGGGCTGGTCGTGGGGGTACTGGTGCTCGACGTGGCGGTGCAGCTCAGCCAGATCTCCAACCAGAGCATCATCTACGCGCTGCGGCCTGAGGCTCGCTCACGCATCAACACCGTCTACATGGCGATGATGTTTCTGGCCGGTGCGGCCAGTTCGGGCGCGGCGACGGCGGCATGGCACGAGTGGGGCTGGAGCGGGGTCTCGGCGCTCGGGATCGGCATTTCGGTGCTCGGCGTGGCGCTGCAGGTGCTGCGGCGGCGCTAGGACGCCGGGGCTTCGACAAGCTCAGCCTGAGCGGGGTTCAAGGACTGGCTCTCAATACCGCTCAGGCTGAGCTTGTCGAAGCCCCCTCAGGCTACAAAGCCAGGTCAACCAGCCCGCAACTCGTCCGCCAGCATCCGGAATTCCTCTGCACGCGGGGAATTCTTGCGCCACACCAGCGTGATCTCGCGATTCGCGTTGGGCGAGATCAGCGGCCGGGCGACGACGTTGGTTCCATTGAGAATCCCTGCGTCGAGCGCCATTTCCGGCAGCATCGTCAGGCCCAGCCCGTTGTCGACCATTTGCACCAGCGTATGCAGCGAGGTGCCGATCATCGTCGCGCTGGCCCGCAGTTCGGGCCGGTTGCAGGCGGCGAGGGCATGGTCCTTGAGGCAGTGCCCGTCCTCGAGCAGGAGCAGGCGGTTCTCGTCGATCACGTCGGGGCTGACTTCGGCGGGCGGATCGCGCGGATCGTCGCGGGGGAAGGCGACGAAGAAGGCGTCGAGTTCGATCGTCTCCTTCTCCACCTCGCCGGTCGCATAGGGCAGGGCGAGCAGCACGCAGTCGGCGCGGCCATGGTGGAGCGATTCCATCGCCGCCTGGCTCGGTTCCTCGCGCAGGAAGAGCTTGAGATTCGGGCGTTCGCGGCGCAGGCGTGGCAGCATCCGGGGCAGCAGGAACGGCGCGATCGTCGGGATCACGCTCATGCGCACTTCGCCCGAGAGCGGCTTGCCGCTGGACTGGACGAGTTCGGACAGTTCCTCCGTCTCGCGCAGGATGCGGTGGGCCTTCTCGACCACGGCATTGCCCAGCGGCGTGAAGCGGACGGCGCGCTTGGTGCGCTCCACGAGGACTACGCCAAGCAGCGTTTCCAGATCGCGCAGACCCGCCGACAGTGTCGATTGCGACACGAAGCAGGCATCGGCGGCACGGCCGAAATGGCCGTGCTCGTGGAGCGAGACGAGATACTGGAGCTGCTTGAGCGTCGGTTGGTAGACGGTCATGTGGTGGCTATTGCACGGTGGGAGCGGTTCGCCAAGCGGAGTTGTGCAATGCGGAAGAAGGAGGAAGGGAGCCCACCCCCGGCCCCTCCCGCAAGCGGGAGGGGAGGAAAAATCGCAGCGTTGCCCCTCCCGCTTGCGGGAGGGGAGCGAGACTTGGTCCAGAGGACCTAGTCGCAGCGGGGAGGGCTTATTCGGCCACCGTATCGTCGACGACGTCTTCCACGCGCGTCATCTTGAGCTTGCCGTTCTCCACCGCGAAGGCGAGCTTGCCCTCGACGAGATCGAGCGCATCGCGGCCGAACACGTCGTAGCGCCAGCCCTGCAGCAGGCTGAGGTTCTTGCGAACGCCCGCCGCGAGCAGTTCCAGCTCATCACTGCGCGCCAGCAGGCGGGCCGCGGCGTCGATCTCGCGGGCGCGGATCTTGAGCAGCAGCTTGAGCAGGTCGGCGACCAGCGAGCCTTCCTTGCCGAGCGGCGCGCCGCGCGGGGCGCGGGCGGGCATCTCGTCGTCGGTCAGTGGCTCCGCCTTGGCGATGGCGGTCATCAGGCGGCGGCCGATTTCGTTATCCTTCCAGCCTTGCGACAGGCCGCGCACTTTAGCCAGATCGGCCTGGCTCTTGGGCGGGTGGCTGGCGATGTCGGCCAGCGTCTCGTCACGGGCGATGCGGCCGCGCGGGATGTTCTTGCCCTGCGCTTCCAGTTCTCGCCATTCGGCGATCGCGCGCAGGCGGCCAAGCACTTGCGGGTTGCGGCCCGGCGCCTTGATCCGGTGCCAGGCTTCCTTGGGGTCGTTCCGGTAGTTCTCCGGATCGGCCAGCTTTTCCATCTCCTGGTCCAGCCAGGCACCGCGCCCGGTCTTGATCAGGCGCTTGAGGATCTTGGGGAAGATCTTGGAAAGATGCGTGACGTCGCCGATCGCGTATTCGATCTGGCGGTCGGTCAGCGGGCGGCGCGACCAGTCGGTGAAGCGGGCGCCCTTGTCGATCGTCAGGCCCTGCCACGATTCGACGAGGTTGGAATAGCCGATCTGCTCGGACTGGCTGATCGCCATCATCGCGATCTGGGTGTCGAAGATCGGGTGCGGGGTGCGGCCGGTGAAGTTGAAGATGATCTCCACGTCCTGCCCGCCCGCGTGGAAGACCTTGAGGACGTCCTCGTTCTGCGTCAGCAGGTCGAGCAGTGGGGTCATGTCGAGACCGTCCGCCAGCGGATCGATCGCCGCCGCTTCCTCGGTATTGGCGATCTGCACGAGGCAGAGTTCGGGCCAATAGGTGTTCTCGCGCATGAACTCCGTGTCGACGCTCACGAAATCGGACTTCGCGAGACGCTCGCACAGGGCGGCAAGATCTTCGGTTTTCGTTATCAGCGGGTGAATTTTCATTGAACGAGGGCGTTACGCCTAACCGCGCGGGGGATCAACGCCCCGTGTTACCGTTTTGTCGCAGTTTATTTCCGACCGAGGAGCCGCTGCCACAGGCTGGGCTTCTTGATGTCGGCCAGTTCGGCAATGCTCTCGGCCGTCACGAAGCGGTGGCGCAACTGCGATCCGGTGGTGTGACCGTAGGGGAGGGGAAGGTACAGGCCCTCGGGTTCATGTCCCGGGTCCGCTTCCGGATCGGCGAGTTCGCGCAAGTCGAGCATGGCCGGAAATTCGGCCTCGACCGAAGCGCTCGCAGGCGCGGAAACCGGTGCGTCGGCCCATTCCTGGTACTGCGCCGCTTTCCCTTCGTCGGTCGGGTGGAAGATGGTTTCGTCCAGCTTGCCGTCAGCAAACATCTGCATTTCCCGGTTTTTTGGTGTGGCGACCCGTGCGCGGGAGCATAATCGCCAAATGGTTTATTTGGAGTTACCGCCGTCATCCCGGCGCAGGCCGGCACCGCTGGCGATGAACAGCCCACCTTGCATCGAGGCTCCCGGCCAATGCCTGAAGACCGCAAGCGTTCCCGGCCTGCGCCGGGATGACGGGGATTTTACGCGAATCCCCATCTGGCAATCGCTGCGGCACTCCTTTAGTGGGGCCGCAACTATTCCATTCGACCAAAAGAGCCCGTCATGACCCATCCCTACCGCTCCCACACCTGCGGCGCCCTGAGCGCGGCTGAGGTCGGCCAGACCGTCCGCCTCTCGGGCTGGGTCCATCGCAAGCGTGACCATGGCGGCGTGCTGTTCGTCGACCTGCGCGATCATTACGGCATCACCCAGGTCGTGACCGACAGCGACAGCCCGGCGCTCGCCGTGCTCGATTCGCTGCGCGCGGAAAGCGTCGTGACGATCGAGGGCACCGTGAAGGCGCGTTCGGAAGGCACCGTGAACCCGAACCTCACCACAGGCGAGATCGAGGTCTACGCCCGCGTCGCCACCGTGCTGGGCAAGGCCGAGGAACTGCCGATGCCGGTCGCCGGCGAGCAGGAGTACCCGGAGGACATCCGCCTCAAGTACCGCTTCCTGGATCTGCGCCGCGAGACGCTGCATGCCAACATCGTCAAGCGCACGCAGATCATCCGTGACATGCGCCGCCGCATGGAAGACACCGGCTTCACCGAATATTCGACGCCGATCCTGACCGCTTCCAGCCCCGAAGGCGCACGCGACTTCCTGGTGCCCAGCCGCATCCACGCCGGAAAGTTCTACGCGCTGCCGCAGGCACCGCAGCAGTATAAGCAACTGCTGATGGTCGCGGGCTTCGACCGCTACTTCCAGATCGCTCCTTGCTTCCGCGACGAAGACCCGCGCGCCGACCGCCTGCCGGGCGAATTCTACCAGCTCGACCTCGAAATGAGCTTCGTCACCCAGGAAGAAGTCTGGGAGACGATGGAGCCGGTCCTGCGCGCCACCTTCGCCGAGTTCGCGGGCGACAAGCCGGTCACCCCGGCCGGTGAATTCCGCCGCATCCCGCACGCGCAGGCGATGCTGGACTACGGTTCGGACAAGCCGGACCTGCGTAACCCGCTGCTGATCAAGGACGTGACCGAACACTTCGTCGAATCCGGCTTCGGCATCTTTGCGGGCATCGTCGCCAATGGCGGCACGATCCGCGCGATCCCGGCTCCGGGGGCAGGCGCGGGTAGCCGCAAGTTCTTCGACGACACGAATGTCTGGGCACGCGGCGAGGGTTACTCGGGCCTCGGCTACATCAACATCAAGGACGGCGTCCCCGGCGGCCCGATCGCCAAGAACCACGGCGAGGAAAAGACCGCCGCGCTGATCGCGGCGCTCGGTCTCGGCCCGAACGACGGCGTGTTCTTCGCCGCGGGTAAGGAAGAGCAGGCCGCCAAGCTGGCGGGCCTCGCCCGTACGCGCGTGGGCGAGCAGCTCGGCCTGATCGACAAGGACCGCTTCGAGCTGTGCTGGATCGTCGACTTCCCGTTCTACGAATGGGACGAGGACAACAAGAAGGTCGACTTCGCGCACAACCCGTTCTCGATGCCGCAGGGCGGGATGGACGCGCTGGAGAACCAGGACCCGCTGACGATCAAGGCCTACCAGTACGACCTCGTCTGCAACGGCTTCGAGATCGCCTCGGGCTCGATCCGCAACCAGTCGCCCGAGCTGATGGTCAAGGCTTTCGAGATGACCGGCCTGACGCAAGCGGACGTGGAGGATCGCTTCGGCGGCCTCTACCGCGCGTTCCAGTACGGCGCCCCGCCGCATGGCGGCATGGCTGCCGGTGTGGATCGCATCGTGATGCTGCTGTGCGGCGCGCAGAACCTGCGCGAGATCACGCTGTTCCCGATGAACCAGCGCGCCGAGGACCTCCTCATGAACGCGCCGAGCCACGCCGAGCCCAAGCAGCTGCGCGAACTGCACTTGCGCGTGGTGGAGCCGGTCAAGCAGGCTGCGCCCGCCAAGGCGGCGGAGTAAAACCCATTCCTCCCCGAACTTGTCTCGGGGAGCGGGACCGCCTCCGCCGGCGGTGGTGGAGGGGAAGAGGTGAGGCATTCCCCCTCCGTCAGCGCTGACGCGCTGCCACCTCCCCAAGGCAAGCTCGGGGAGGAGCCTTGGCCGCAAGGGCGCTTTCTGCCGTCAACCGTGGATAACGCGAGGCTCATCAGCGATCACTGCCGCCCCAAGGCTCTTGCCAGCGCGCCGCCCAGTCTTTAGGGCGACTAGCGTAATTCAAACCCGCCTATTTTCGAAGGGGTCTATACAAATGAGCGATACCGCCGATCGGGTTAAGAAGATCGTCGTCGAGCACCTCGGCGTTGAAGCCGAGAAGGTCACCGAGGACGCCAGCTTCATCGACGATCTGGGCGCCGACTCGCTCGACATCGTCGAGCTGGTCATGGCGTTCGAGGAAGAATTCGGCGTCGAGATTCCGGACGATGCCGCCGAGAAGATCAGCACCGTCTCCGATGCCATCAAGTACATCGAAGAGAACAAGGGTTAATCCCTTCGGTCTGATTTCGGGCCTGCATTTCGGCGCTCCGCTCGTGAGGGGTGGGGCGTGAATGCAACACCGGATTGAAATCGGCAGGCTCGCCCTTTAAGGGGGCGGGCCTGTCGCCGTTTTCGGGCCGTCGGTTTCCCGACGACCGGATGCGGCCATTTGAGATTTTCGGAGAGCATATGCGTCGTGTCGTCGTAACCGGACTTGGTCTCGTCACCCCCCTGGGCGCTGACGTGGAGACCGTTTGGGCCAACATCCTCGCGAGCAAGTCGGGCGCAGGTCCGATCACCAAGTTCGACACCACGGGCCAGAAGTGCCTGATCGCGTGCGAAGTGAAGCCCGCCGATCACGAATACGGCTTCGACGCCGGAAAGCGCGTCGATCACAAGATACAGCGCCAGGTCGATCCCTTCATCGTCTTCGGCATCGACGCCGCGGGCCAGGCGCTCGAGGACGCGGGCCTGACCGACATGAGCGAGGAAGACAAGCTCATGGCCGGCTGCTCGATCGGCTCGGGCATTGGCGGCCTGCCGGGCATCGAGAGCGAATCGCTGGTGCTGGCCGAGAAGGGCCCGGGCCGCGTCTCGCCGCACTTCGTCCATGGCCGCCTCATCAACCTGATCTCGGGCCAGGTCTCGATCAAGTACGGCCTCAAGGGTCCGAACCACGCGGTCGTCACCGCCTGCTCGACCGGCGCGCACTCGATCGGCGATGCCGCGCGCATGATCCGTGACGGCGACGCCGATATCATGCTGGCGGGCGGCGCCGAATCGACCGTCTGTCCGATCGGCATCGCCGGTTTCGCGCAGGCCCGTGCGCTCAACTGCAGCTACAACGACCGCCCCGAACAGGCGAGCCGCCCCTACGACAAGGACCGCGACGGCTTCGTCATGGGTGAAGGCGCCGGTGTCCTCGTCCTGGAAGAGTACGAGCACGCCAAGGCGCGCGGCGCAAAGATCTACTGCGAAGTGATCGGCTACGGCCTGTCGGGCGACGCCTACCACGTCACCGCCCCGCACCCGGACGGCGACGGCGCCTACCGCTCGATGCAGATGGCGCTGAAGAAGGCCGGCATGACGCCTGCCGACATCGACTACATCAACGCCCACGGCACCTCGACCATGGCCGACACCATCGAACTGGGCGCCGTGCGCCGCCTGTTCGGCGACGCCATCGGCAATGTCTCGATGAGCTCGACCAAGTCGGCCATCGGCCACCTTCTGGGCGGCGCGGGTGCGGTCGAATCGATCTTCTGCATCCTTGCGCTGCGCGACCAGATCGTGCCGCCGACCCTCAACCTCGACAACCCGGACGAGGGCTGCGAGGGCGTCGACCTCGTGCCGCACGTCGCCCGCAAGCGCGAAGTGCGCGCCGTGCTCAACAACAGCTTCGGGTTCGGCGGTACCAACGCCAGCCTCGTGATGCGCAAGATCGACTAAACTCATGATCTCCCGGCGCGGATGCGGCCTGGCGGCAGTCGTCGCCGTACTCTTCGTCGGGAGCCTCTGGGCCTTCTTCGGCGGCTGGTACGGCTCCGGCCCGCTGGAAGAAGACAAGCACTTCGTCGTCCCCACCGGCGCCAGCCTTGGGGACGTTGCGGACCGGCTGGAAAAGCAGGGCGTGATCGCCTCCGCTTCCGGCTTCAAGCTGCGCGCCCGCGTGTTCGGAGGCGGCAGCGGGATCAAGGCGGGCGAGTTCGCCATTCCCGCGCACGCCAGCCCCTCGGCCGTGCTGGCGATCATCTCCAGCGACGAGATCATCCGCCGCTTCGTGACGATCCCCGAAGGCATGCCCTCGGTGATGGTCTACGATCGCCTCAAGGCGCAGACGGCGCTGACCGGCGACGTTTCGGTGCCGGAAGAGGGCTCGATCCTCCCCGACACCTACAACTTCGAGAACGGCGAACCGCGCGAGGAACTGGTGCGGCGCATGCAGGCGGCGATGAGCCGCACGCTCAAGGAACTCTGGGCGAACCGCGCCAAGGGCCTCGTCGTAAAGACGCCGGAGCAGGCGATCGTCCTCGCCTCGATCGTCGAGAAGGAAACCGGCAAGCCCTCCGAACGGCGCATGGTGGCAGGGCTCTACTCGAACCGACTGCGGACCGGCATGCTGCTTCAGGCCGACCCGACGATCATCTACCCCATCACCAAGGGCAAGCGCCTCGGCCGCCGCATCCTCCAGTCGGAGATTCAGGCGGTCAACGGCTACAACACCTACACCATGGTCGGTCTGCCCAAGGGGCCGATCACCAACCCCAGCCGCGAATCGATCGCGGCGGTGCTGAACCCGGCCAAGACCGACGCGCTCTACATGGTCGCGGACGGCACCGGTGGCCACGCCTTCGCGGGCACTCTGGCCGAGCACAACCGCAACGTCGCCAAGTGGTTCGCCATTCGCCGTCAAAGGGGCGAGCTGTAACTTAGCTCAACGTTCCGTCCCTTGCTTTCGCCCGCGCATAGAGCAGCGAGGCGAGGGCGATGGCGAAGATCACGGCCGGGAACACCGCCGTCGACCACCCCTTGGCCGCGATCATCCCGAAGCCGAGGAAGCTCCAGCCGAACTGCATCACCACGCCCGCCAGCGAGGCCGCGAAGAACACCCATGCGATCTCGCGGCGCATGAGCAGCAGGATCGCCCCAAGCGTGCCGCCCCAGACCGCCACGGCATAAGCGGCCCATGCCCATGCGGGCATCGAGCCGAATGCCTGTGCGGTGACCGGGTCCGTCTTCGCGACATCGTCGAGATCGGCGTTGACCTGCATCAGATAAGCGGCATCGCCGATCAAATTCCAGATCAGGATCAGTATCGAGATCACGCGGAACGTTCGCATCTGCTTCCCCCTTCATGCACTCCCGGGCCGAACTTTGCCCTGCGTCGCTCTTTCTGGCAATCGGGGCGGATTCGGGACGGGCAGCGGAGTTTCACGATGACCGAACAATCGCCTGACTGGCCCGCCAAAAACTGGGTCGCGACCGGCCCGCGCAAGGCGGGCTCCCCTTTGCTCGTCACTGCGGAACTGCCGTCCGACGTGCTGGGCTGGGCGGACGCCCTCAGGCGTGCGCATTACCCGCCCGAGCGTAATCGCCTGCGCGCCCATGTGACGCTGTTCCATGCGCTGCCGCCATCGGTCGAAGAGGAACTGATCGACCTTCTGAGCGACCTTGCCCGCGCCGCGCCGCCGCCAGCGCGGATCGAGGGGCTGATGAAGCTGGGCACTGGCACGGCTCTTTCCATCGAAAGCCCGGAAATGGTGGCGCTCCACGCGGAGATCGCCGAGCGCATGCACGGCCTGCTCACCCAGCAGGACGCACAGCCGCTACGCCTTCACGTGACGATCCAGAACAAGGTGACGGCGCAGGCGGCGAGGGTGCTGCAGGCGGAACTGGCGCAGCAATTGCAGCCGCGCACATTCCGTTTTCGCGGCTTCGGACTCTATGCCTGGGAGGAGGGCCTGTGGCGCCCGATCCGCCTCGTATCTTTTCGGGGTTGAAGGTGCTTTTTCGGTGTTGACCGATGCGAACCTTGCCCCTAGAGGACGCGGCCTGCCCCGCAGCAACGGGGCGCCGGATCGAGCCGCTCATCGCAGCGGCCTTGGTATGGCGGAGTAGCTCAGTCGGTTAGAGCAGCGGAATCATAATCCGCGTGTCGGGGGTTCGAGTCCCTCCTCCGCTACCATTCCTTGATCCGGAAGCTTCCACTAGCTTCCGCATTTTTCCAAAAATCGAAAGAAAAGCAGAGGTTTGCGGGTGATTCGCGTCCGCATGCGCCCATGGTCTTCCACATGCAGCCAGATTTGGTGTGGGGGTATTTTGGGGGTATTTTCGCGGAGTGTCGGAAAGGAGCGATACCCCCAATGCCTCTCACGGAGACTCAGGCCCGAAATTCCAAGCCAAGTGATCGCGCCTACAAGCTGGCCGACGGGGAGGGCCTATTCCTGTTCGTCCAGCCGAACGGATCAAAGTTGTGGCGGATGAAGTACCGCTTCGCAGGCAAGGAGAAGTTGCTCTCGTTCGGCGCTTACCCAGACCTCGGGATAGCTGCAGCGCGTGCCAAGCGCACAGCCGCAAAGGCGTTGCTAGCCGAGGGCAAGGATCCAATGAAATCCAAGGGGGAAGTGATCTCGCAGGAGGGTGCCACTTTCTTTGATGTCGCAAAGCGCTGGCATGAAAATCGAAAGAGCGCGTTGAATGCCGCGCACGCCGAACGCGTCTGGTCGCGCATGGAAAGGGACGTGTTTCCAGCCATCGGCGAGAAACTCGTTCATGAAATCACGGCGCCCGACGTCCTGGCAATGATACGCAAAATCGAAGCAAGAGGCGCGCTCGATATCAGCCGGCGTGCGAAGCAAGGGGTGGGGCAAGTCTTCCAGTTCGCAATCGCGTGTGGCCTGGCCTCGAATGATCCGACGACACATCTGCGTGGGGCGCTAAAGCCGCGACCACGAGTGAAGCATATGAGCCGTCTGCCGCTCAGCGAATTGCCCGCATTCATCGAGAAGCTGCATGCCTACCAGGAAGAGGGCGAACGGCGGTCCTCAATCACCCGTGACGCAGTTCTCTTTGCGCTCCTGACTTGGGTTCGAACGAAGGAGCTCCGCTTCGCCGCCAAATCCGAGTTCGAAGACCTCGGCGGCAAATCACCTGTCTGGCGCATACCGGCCGAGCGAATGAAGATGGGACGAGAGCATTTGGTGCCCCTCTCGCAGCAGGCAACGCACATCGCGAAATCTATGATAGCAGCAGCGCCTGGCGAGTTTCTCTTCCCGGGTAATGGCCCAAACATGCCGCTTTCAGAGAACACAATGATCTACGCGCTCTATCGCCTCGGATACCACAGTCGCCAAACCGTACACGGCTTCCGGGGCTTGGCGAGCACCTGGGCCAATGAGCAGTTGGTCGAGTTCGGCAAGCCGCCCATGTGGATCAGGAAATACCATGAGGATTGGGTCGAACTACAGCTCGCGCATTCGGAGAAAAACGACGTGCGTGGAGCTTACAATGCCGCTGAATACCTGGCTCCTCGGCGCCGGATGATGCAGGACTGGGCTGACTATCTGAGCGGCGGGAAGGTCATCGACATCAAGAAGGCAGGGAAGCGCGCAGCCTGATAACTATGGCTTCGATCAGACCGGTCCAATCCAGTCTGCGCGCAAACGATCTCGACCTGCGACAACCCCCTCGACAATCACCGCTGATCCGACGAATTCGCATTTGGGTTCTTCGCTCTCGATGATCCAGACGACGTCGTCTGTCGTGGTCAGGAACAACCCGCGTCTACCACGGCTCAAAACTCCCGAGACGCGTCTTCGATCCGCGCTCACAACACCCCCCCGTTCAAAAACGCCAATGGCGCAGCACTTCACGCACATAGGCCGGTGTCTCGCCATTGCGAGGAATACCGCCTGCGCGCTCGACGGCACCTGGACCTGCATTGTAGGCAGCGAGGGCCAGATGAACCACCCCGAACTTGTCCAGCATCTGGCGTAGGTATCGGGCCGCACCCAAGATGTTCGCCTTGGGATCGAAGCGATTTGAAACGCCAAGGTCCCGCGCTGTCCCTGGCATCAATTGCCCCAAGCCTGCGGCCCCGGCCTTGCTGATGGCCATCGGATTATATCGTGATTCCGTCCATACAAGAGCGTCGAGAAGGCCGCTTGGTAGCGAGTATTGAGCCTCAGCAGCGTAAACATGAGGAAGGTAGCTTGCCCGACGGAAGCCCGATGGCGCGCTGCTTTGGGGCTTTGGATATCGATAGGGCAGATAGGTTCGACCCGCATCGGTAGCCAGCGGCTCGGACGAGGCCGTTGGAGGCTTTCTCCAAATGCCATGTTCGACGAGAAGGAAGCCATCAGTCCCTTCTGCAACGCGGAAGCCATCGGTCGTCAACTCCGAGGCAACGGTCATCTGAGGGGGCTCCATCTCCTGCGCGTGAGCGGGGAGGACGGACCCAAATCCTGTCGTTGCCCCTGCAACTACTGCCCATTTCAGTCTCATTCCCAAATCCTTTGGTGGTCGAATCGGGAAAGAACATATATAGAACATATGATGTAGGAAAATGAAACGTCAGCGACGCAGAGCGGAGGCTGCGCGGGTGGAGGCACGTTACGATGGAGATGCCCCCATGCACCAACACCGATCATCCCAATTCCAAGGTCTGCAACTGGAAACCCGCGCGCGCAAGATAGTCGAGCAGCTGGGCGGTGCCTGGTCGCGTTCGCGCGGAATGTGCTGCTGTCCGGCCCACGACGACCGCACTCCTTCGCTAAGTATCACACTCGGAAAGCGCGCAATTCTTGTTCATTGCTTTGCCGGCTGCACGAACGAGGCGGTGATAGAAGCCATGGCCGGGCTCGGAATAAGAATTGCGGATCTGTTCGATGGCACGAGTGGTCCGATCGTGGCCGAACCGCGCGAGGAAGTCGCCAATCGCAATGCGCTGAGGCTCTGGCGTGAGGCGTCGACCATCGCTGGCAGCCCCGCCGAGAAGTACCTCGTGTCCAGAGGCATCACGATTTCTTCGCCGGAGCTGCGTTTCCACCCGCACATGCCGCTGGGGCCAAAGGGTGCTGTCCGGTTTCTACCCGCGATGGTGGCAGCCGTGCGCAATGATGCCGGAATTCTGGCGCTGCACCGCTCCTTCCTTGACCTCGACAAAACCAGCTTGGCTTCTTTCGATCAGCCCAGGCGTGCGTTAGGCAGCCCCGGTTCTGGGGCGGTGCGTTTCGCGTACCCGAATGGCGGACGCCTTGGCCTCGCAGAGGGAAACGAAACGGCCCTCTCAGCGATGCAAATGTTCAAGGTTCCCTGCTGGGCGACGCTAGGAAACGAACGCTTCGGCTTGGCCACAATCCCGGAATCGGTGCACCAGCTGTATCTCTTTGTCGACAATGATGCGGGCGGGCACCTTGCTGAAGAGCGTGCGCGAGAGGCCTACGCTTGCGAAGGGCGTCTGATTGTCACCAGGCGTCCGGAGCTAACCGGCGACGACTGGAATGATGTGCTCATGCGCTCAGTCCGAGCTGCGGTCTGAATGTCGGTGAGAGGAAAGCGGGCTTGGGGCCTTGTGAGGCCCCCGGGCGGATCCATCCGAACGGACACCCGGACAAACCCAGGGCCTCTTCAGGAGGTCTCTCATGTCACACGCAAATACCGCTTTCGCATTCTCCGATCCCGCCGAGCTGCCAGTGCTGGCAGCGGCGAGGGCGCTGGCCGCGCGGCTCGTTGCAGATCAAGCAATTTCACGGCTCACTGTGAATGCAACGATGGCCGATCACTTCGGCGGTAGCGACGCCGAAGGACGCTGGTCCGTACGCGATGCCCATGCGGCACTTGAATTGGCGCAGGTGTTGTTTCTGGCGCAGGCGACCGAATTCTCACCTGCAATGTCACCCAGCTTTGCCGATGAGGCTTTCACGCGCCTTGAAGGTCTGGTCCCGACCCAGTCCAACCGTAGCGACGAGCAGATCGAGTGGCAACAATTCGCGACGCCGCCCCGTCTGGCCTGGATGGCTGCAAAGGCATGCGCGATTTCTGCCGCTGAACTGGTTCTCGAACCGTCGGCCGGGACCGGGATGCTGGGCGTATGGGCAGCAAAGGCAGCTGCGCGTCTCGCTCTCAACGAGATATCGCCGCTGCGCCGCGAATGCCTGGGCGCCGTGTTCCCAGAGGCGACAGTCACGGGATTTGACGGGGAACTGATCGACGAACTTCTCAAGCCCGACGTGGGTCCGAGCGTGGTGCTGATGAACCCGCCCTATTCACACGGAATCGAAAGGGGCCACGATAGTCGCACTGGCGATCGGCACTTGCGTTCTGCCTGGAATCGCCTTCTGCCCGGTGGCCGCCTGGTCGCAGTGATGCCCGAATGGTTCGAGCTTCCGAAGTTTCTTGTCGGGATCGCCGGTCCCGTCTCGTTGCGCCTCAACGCGATGATCGAGCGCGGTTTCGTCAAGCAGGGCACCTCTATCGCAACCCGGCTCTTGGTTCTCGACAAGGCTGACGATGGTACCAGCCCGATCATCGCCCAGCCGGCAAACTTTGCCGAGCTTCATCTGCTGATCGATATGCTGCCTGACCGGGTAAGCCTGCCCGCCGAGCCCAGCATCGGCATCAAGCCAGCATTGCCGCTTCGGCTGGTTGCGAACAGGACGAAACCTGTTCCACTTAAGGTCCATCCAACCGCTGCGGCGCCGTCGATCCTGCCGCTTGATTTTACTCCGCTCGAAGCACCTGCGCCGATCGAAAGCCAGGTTGGGCATTATTTGCCCTACCGGCCGAGCCGGATCTCAATTGCAGATGCTGTCCCGCATCCGACCCCCCTGGTCGAATCCGTTGCGATGGGTTCGATAACCGCACCCGTGCCCGAAGTGGTGCCTCAGCTTCCGTCGAGCCTCATTGCTGGGGGCGTCCTATCCGCTGCGCAGGCCGAGACCCTGATCTATGCCGCAAGCGCGCATGCCCGCGATCTGCCGGTACGGTTTGAGCCCGACGACAAGGGCTGTGCCTTGAAGGCGAGCCCCGACGGGCACGCCTACCGCATGGGCTACTTTCTTGGTGACGGAACTGGTGCAGGGAAAGGACGGCAGGTCGCTTCCGTCATCCTCGACCGGTGGGTGAGGGGCGAACGGCGCCACATCTGGATTTCCAAGAACGAAGCTTTGCTCGAAGATGCCCGCCGCGACTGGACCGCGCTCGGAGGCCTTCCCATCGACGTCCAGCCCCTTGGCCAATGGAAGCTCGGTGTCCCGATCGGGATGCGCGAAGGCATACTCTTCGTGACTTATCCGACACTACGCTCGGGCCGCAGCGACGCGACACGGCTCGAGCAGATTCTCGAATGGGCAGGGGAGGACTTCGACGGGCTCATTGTCTTTGACGAAGCCCATGCGATGGCCAACGCCGCTGGCGGGGAAGGCTCACGTGGTAAGGTCAAAGGATCGGAACAGGGCATTGCCGGTGTTCGCATCCAGAATCTGCTGCCGCGCGCCCGCGTGCTCTACGCATCGGCGACCGGGGCATCCGACGTCAATAATCTCGCCTATGCCACCCGTCTTGGGCTGTGGGGTCCCGAGACGGCTTTTGCCAATCGCGAAGCCTTCGTCGCAGACATTCGCGATGGCGGTATCGCTGCAATGGAACTGGTCGCCCGTGATCTGAAGTCACTTGGACTGTACGCGGCGAGGGCACTTTCATTCGCCGGAGTTGAGTACGAGATTCTCGAGCATTGCCTGACCCCCGACCAGGTAGCGGTTTATGACGCGTATGCAGACGCTTGGGCAATCATACATGGCAACCTGCGCGAGGCACTCGAGGCAACCCGGATCGTCGACACTGATAGTGGCGAAACCCTCAATTCAGGTGCCAAATCAGCGGCGCTTTCGGTTTTTGAAGGCACCAAGCAGCGCTTCTTCGCGCAGCTCCTTCTATCGATGAAGTTGCCGAGCCTACTGCCCGCAATCGACGCGGCACTTGCGGACGGCAACGCGGTTGTCGTGCAACTCGTCTCGACCGCCGAAGCCATGCTCAACCGCCGCCTCGCTGATCTCTCCGATGCGGAACGCGAAGCACTCGAAATCGATCTCTCCCCTCGCGAATTCCTGTAATGTTGAGCTCAACATTACACATATTCTTTGCAGTCGCAGTTTATGTCGAGCGTGGCGGCGGTAGGCGCAGGTTTCCTTCGGTTTTCCATGATTTCACTCCAGATAATATGAGTGCCAGGGGGTTGTCCGGAGACGGGCTAGGCCCGCCTTCGAACGTCGGTGAGCATCGTGATCAGGGCATCGGATGGCGGCTTGAAGCGCCCGGGCTTGATGGCAGGAGCGCCGTGCGCCGCGAGAATCTGCAGCTTCTCCTCGGGATCGGCGCGCAAATAGGTCTCGGTGCTCTGGATGCTGGCATGGCCGAGCCACAATGCGACTTTGCGAATGTCCCCTGTCGCCGCGAGCGTGTGCATTGCGCAGGAGTGGCGCAGCACGTGCGGTGTTACGCGCTTGCCAAGGATCGACGGCTGCTTCTCTGCCGCGCGCTTGACGTGCTCCGCCAAACGGAACGCAAATCCGTCGCGGGTCATGGGTTGCCCGCTGGCATTGAGGAATATCTCGGCAGCTTGCGCATCGGGGCGGATCGCAAGCCACGCGCGCAATGCGAACTGAGTCTCCTTCCAGAGCGGGAGGACCCGTTCACGCCGTCCCTTGCCCATGATGTGCACGGTGGACAGGAAGCGGTCCGGGAAATCGCGCAGTTGTAGCGTTACGAGTTCCGACACCCTCAGCCCGCCAGCATAGGCCAGATGCAGCATTGCGCGATCGCGGGTGCCAAGGCGTGTCCGGGGATCCGGGGCGTCGAGCAAAGCCTTGATCTCTGCCCGGTCGAGGTAGTCGATCAGCGCCTTGTCGGTCTTCTTGGTAGGGATCGATCTGACGCGAAGGGCCTGATCCAGGCAGGCCGGAATACGATACTCGATGTAGCGGAAGAAGGACCGGATCGCGGCGAGCCTGCCATTGCGGGTCCGAACACAGCTGCCGCGACCGTTCTCGACATGGTCAAGGAAGGCCATGATCATGTCGGTGCCGAGATCCTCGATCTCGAGATCGGTCGGCCGACGCTTCAGCCGATCGGCAGCGAACTGGACCAGGAGGACAAAGCAGTTGGCATAGGTCTTCACCGTGTGCGGACTGACAGCACGTTCGCGCGGCAGATGTTCACGCAGGTAGATCGAGAGGTGCGGAGCGAGTGCCGTCATGCCGCTTCTCCCCGGTAAAGTTGCTCGCTGGCGACAGCGATATCGCGCAGCAGCACCGGAGTGGCCTCGAGATACCAATAGGTGTTGGCGACCGACGCATGCCCCAGATATACGCTGAGTCCGGCCATGTGGTGTGCGATGGCTTCCCTGTCGCGCGGACAGGACTCAAGGGAACGCACGGCGAAAGTGTGCCGCAGGTCGTGTAACCGCATCCCGGCCGTTCCGGTCGGTCCGCGGTATCCGAGCTGCCGGGCCAGCCTGACGAACACCACGTGGGCGCGCACCTTGTGTGGTGCTCTCCCCCGAATGGTCACGAACAGGTCATTGCCCGTGGCGCCAAGCCTTGCTCGGGTGGCGAGATATGCTTCGAGCGCCTGACGGGTCGATGGCTGCAAGGTAATCAGCCGCTGCTTGCCGAACTTGCCGTTGCGGACGATCAGGCCATCCTCGACCAGATCGTTGCATTGAAGAGCGAGGGCCTCGGAAATCCGGAGACCTGTCGCCGCCAGCAGGCCGAACAGATAATGATACGTGTACGGGCTGATCGTGCCTTGGGGCGCAACGTCCAATACCGCGGTCATGATCGCCCGGACCTGTTCCGGTTCGATGATGGTCGGGGTCGGGCGTGGCCGCTTGCCCCGACCGAAGACGCCCGCAGGCGGAACCTCGTGAGCTGGATCTTCAGCATGAGCGAAAAGGCTGAAGTTACGTACGGCGTCGAACCTATGGCGGGCCACGTTCTGCGAGCTTGCCGTGTGGCACCAGTCGTAAATGCGCTGCACTTGGGTGTGCCGGTCACCGGCGCGGCCGGCGAAATCGGCGTATTGGCGCAGCAAGCGTTCCTGTTCGGAGAACTTCCGTCCCAAGCTGCGATGGAGCGAGACGTATCTGGAAATGTGCATGTTCAGCATGACGGTTCTCCCGGCCATGGCTGCGCGATCTTCATGAGCATCGGCAGATCGACCTTGGCGTAGATGGCAGTGGTCTCAGGCGAGCTGTGACGCAGGATGGTCCCAACGGACTCCAGGCCTGCGCCCGCGCGCAGCAGGTTGGTGGCAAGCGAATGCCGGAATATGTGCGACCCGGTCGGCACTCCTTCGATCCCACCGCGGTCGCGCGTTCGAGCGACGATGCCCGCGATCTCGGCGGACGAGCGGAATGGCCGAAACGGTGCTTGTGCACGCAGGAACAGATGCTCTTCGGCGGCCTCCGGGCGGGCTGCCGCAAGATATGCCAAGATCGCGTCGCCGACATCCTGCGGCAATGGCAGACGGTCCGGTCGACGCGTCTTGCCCTTGACCGTCAGGTGGCCGGACCGCCAGTCGATGTCGTCGAGACGCATGTCCTGAACATCGGCAGCCCTCAGGCCGAGCCTGGCGAGCAGGAGAATGATGGCCTTGTCCCGGACTTCTACCGGACGATCTGTCGGGCAGGCCGCAATGATCCTCTCGATCGTTGCCGGGTCGACGTGGCGCGGCAGCGTCGAAAGGCGGTAGCGCTGCACTGATGGAACTGCATGCAACAATGCAGGCCGGCACTCGCCACGCACGACCAGAAACCGGATGTAGCTCCTCATTATCGTGACGAGCAGCGATGCCGAGCCCGGCGTCTCCTTGCTTCGTCGTTGAAATGCGCTCCTGAGTCCGGCGGCATCCCATTGCGAAGGCTCGCCCAGCATCGGCATGAGCCGTCTGATATCGGTCCGGTAGCGCCGGATCGTCTCATCGGTGACGCCGCGATGTTGCTTGAGCCACGTGAGGTAAGCCGACATGTGCGGGTCATCGTCAGCCACCGGTTCAACCGATGGGATGACACCGCGGCCTCGCAGGAACTCGACGAAGTGCCGTGCGCATCGCCGCCGCCGCTTCGTGCCCGTGGCGACCAGCTTGCCGCGCTTGCGCCATACCGGGCATCGGCAATCATGCGCAGCGTACTGGTCGATGATCGTGTCGTCGATATCGATCCATTGGCGTCGCGTAATGCGAAGCCAGGCCATGAAATGCTCGGCCTCGGACCGATAGGCCTGCGCGGGTCCCTCGGCGAGTTGCAGGCGATCGATCGCATCGGAATAGTCAGCGAGGTGCCGTGGCAGATCGTCGATCCCGTCGTCGACTTCGACGTAGCCTTGATCTTCCAGGAACCGGACGAAGCGCCTGACCCTTGCTGCTTGGTCAGCCTTGTAGTGCGCTTGCTGCGCCGAATACCGGTGGCACCGACACCGATGCTTCTCGAACCGCCGGACAGCCCGATCGTCAATCGTGCGGATCGCGATCTCGTGCAGGTCCAGCCAATGCAGGAAATGGCGGACCGCCGCGCCATACAGAACCGCACAGCCTGACCTCTCGTCGAGCGACAGAGAGGAGAGAAATGCGGCGAGAAGAGTGCCGTGACTGGGCGAATCTTCGACCCGGAGCGGGGCAGTCCGAAACGGCAGTGATGATCGTGTTCGCATGTTGGCTCCTTCGACTTGCTGAGGTCGACGGAACCGTAGTTATCTGGAGTGAAATCATGGAAAACCGAAGGAAACCTGCGCCTACCGCCGCCACGCTCGACATAAACTGCGACTGCAAAGAATACGTGGTCGATTACCTCACCAAAAGCTTCCCGGTTCGGCTGATGGCGGTGTTCACGGACGAGAATGGCAATGCCCGGTCCGAACCGATGAGTGATGAGAATGGTGCTCCTGTTCTCTGTCGTTCGGCGCTTGCCGCGCGCGACCGCATGATCGAGCAGCTCTGTGCCTTGCCGCCGATCGCGACGGCGCTCGATGCGATCATCGAACGGTTCGGTGTCGATCAGGTCGCCGAAGTCACCGGACGTACCCGCCGCCTGATCGTCGGACGCGATGGACGCCAGG
Organism: Novosphingobium sp. HR1a; assembly: GCF_015594425.1. Classification (NCBI taxonomy): domain Bacteria; kingdom Pseudomonadati; phylum Pseudomonadota; class Alphaproteobacteria; order Sphingomonadales; family Sphingomonadaceae; genus Novosphingobium; species Novosphingobium sp. HR1a. Next base: position 31,114 of record NZ_JABXWS010000043.1, on the reverse strand, counting down.
TGCTCCAGTCGCGCTCTCCGCGCGCCAATGTCGCCGAAACGCGAGATTTTATGGACGGGACAAAGCGGATTCTGGTTTTCTCCGATGCCGGTGGCACCGGCCGCAGTTATCATGCCGACCTTGCGGCAAAGAACCAGATGCGCCGGGTCCACTTCCTGCTTGAGCCGGGTTGGCGGGCCGATGCCGCAATTCAGGGCCTTGGCCGTACCAACCGCACCAATCAGGCGTCGGCCCCACTGTTCCGCCCGGTGACCACCGACGTGCGTGGCGAACGTCGGTTTATATCGACCATTGCACGTCGGCTCGACAGTCTCGGGGCACTGACCCGAGGGCAGCGCCAGACAGGTGGGCAGAACCTCTTCGATCCTGCCGATAATCTTGAGAGCACCTACGCCAAGGAGGCGCTTCATCGCTGGTTCGGCCTGTTGTTCGCAGGCAAGCTGGAAGCCGTTACGCTTTCTCGGTTTGAGGAATTGAGCGGGCTCAGGGTCGAAGGGCCCGACGGCGGGATGGTCGATGACCTGCCAACAATCCAGCGCTGGCTCAATCGCATCCTCGCGTTGCCGATTGCTTTGCAAAACGGCATATTTGACGAGTTTCTCGGCCTCGTCGAAGCGCGGATCGATGCAGCACGCCAGGCCGGCACGCTCGACATTGGGGTCGAGACTATTGCGGTAGAGCATTACGAGGTGCTGACCGACACGCTACTGCGCACCGATGCGCTGTCGGGTGCGACTACGCATCTCCTCGAACTCGAGATCGCCCGCGCGCTTAAGCCTTTGCGTCTCGAACGCCTCGACGAGCTCTACGGCTTGTCAGGTGCGCGTCAGCAACTTCTGCGTAATGCGCGCTCAGGCCGGATCGGGTTGCTTGTCCCGGCTCGCAGTCTGCTCACCGACGAAGGTATGCGTGTGGCCCGCTTCGAGCTAGTTCGTCCCTTGAAGCACGGACACATCACTGCCGATCAACTCGAGGAGAGCAACTGGGAAACAGTGGATCCAACCGAATTTCAGCGCCTCTGGCAGGCGGAGGTCGATGACGCCGCCTCAAATCACAAGCGTGAGCGACTGCATCTTGCAACCGGCCTGTTGCTCCCGGTGTGGGACAAACTCCCTTCCGACTATGTTCGCGTCAGCCGGATTTCGGCGCGAGACGGACGCTCGCTGTTAGGCCGGGAGGTTCCGCTCCATTGCGTGCCCGAACTATGCCAGGCGCTTGGGCTTGAAGACGAACATGCCTTTTCGGCAGAGCAAATCGTCGATGCGGTGAACGGGACCGGGCGGCCGATGCAAATCAAAAGCCGCGAAGCGCTCACGCTCAAGCGCAGCCTCGTCAACGGCGCGCAGCGGCTCGAACTGACTGGTTGGTCGGCGTCTCGCCTAGACTGGTACAAGGCACATGGGTGTTTCACCGAGATCATACGCTATCAAACGCGACTTTTCGTCCCGACGACGAGCGCAGTATCGGTCTTGGCGCGACTTGTGGGATGAGATTGTTATCTTGCCAAATGGCATTCAATGTGATATATACTGCCATATGGAGAATGCTCATGTTGGCACTGCAACCCGTTGATACCGTCCCCGATGCCTTCCGGCCCGATCCTATAACTCAGGAGGAAGCAGCGGCGATGTTCCGCGCCGTGCTGAACCTGTTTGGGAAATGGGAACTCACCGACGAGCAGGCAGCGACTTTGCTCGACATGCCGGTTCGCTCCTACCGGCGATGGAAGGCTGAGGGGCCGGGCCGTGTCTCGCGTGATGGTGCGGCGCGGCTCTCCAACCTGATGGGTATCCACAAGGCGCTGAGGATCATTTTTTCCGAAGCCCAACGTGGCTACGCCTGGATCAAGGCAGGTAACGCCGCCTTTGCCGGAGTGAGTGCGCTCGACGTCATGCTTGGCGGCGAGCTGACTGATATCATGCGGGTGCGTCGCTATCTTGATGCCGAACGTGGTGCCTGGTGATTGATCCCAAGGCGATTCCGGTTGCCCAGGTCGAGTGGAAAGGTGCTGTACGGATTATCCGCAGTGCCTTTCCACCGATTGACCTGTTCGAAGACATCGCAGACCCTGCAGATTGGCCGCTGCTGATCTCCGCCGAGCAAAAAACCAATCCTCGCATTATGGCGACGATCGGCAATCTCGATCTGGTGCCGGCTGATCGCCGGGTAGGCGGAAATGGCGCATCCTATCTGATGGCGCCGTTCACGCATGTTAGCACGGACCGGCCAAGTCGCTTCACCGATGGGACCTACGGCGTGCTATACGCGGGGGATACATTCGAAACAGCGCTGTTCGAAACAATCCATCATCATGCCCGCTTCATGACTCGCACTGCCGAAGCGCCAGGTTGGATCTCGCAGTTCCGTGAAATCGTATTGTCAGTAAACGCCGACCTTCGTGATCTCAGGGGCATTGAGCCAGAGGATCCTGCGCTTGATCCCGACAGCTATGTCGCATCGCAAAGCCTCGCTGCAACGCTCAGGGCGAATGGCGCGGAAGGTCTGGTCTATCCGAGCATCCGGCATCAGAACGGCGAATGTGTTGGGCTGTTTTACCCCGACCGCGCGTCAGACCCTATTCAAGGGCGTCACCTAGACTATCACTGGGATGGTACGGGGGTCGACCTAGTTCGAAATGCGGGAACAGGTGCCGTGTTTCGAGTGGTATCTACCTGAAAGGTGGGCAACATTGAACAGCGAGCAAATCGAAACTGTCCGAACCCGCGCCCAGAAGGCGATTTCTCCACTAGAACCAGCAGATTTCAGCATGCGAGCGCCGAAGGGATTTCTCTTCAACGCAAAGCGCACCGATGCCGGGCGGACGCTGCCACCATATTATCTGGTCTACTTTCTTCTTGTCGACTTGCTGGGTTTCACGAATCTAGGTCAGTTCGAAAAGGTAGCCTGGTCAGTCCCGGTGGAATATGATGGGCGGCCCTTCCTTGTGGAACACCGCAAATTTGGATTGGGCGTCTTCGCTGCCAATGTTCCAGAAGACGAAGAAGCGGCTGCCGAAATTGTCAGATTGATCCACAAGGCCACCAAAGCGGCGCAGCCTTATTTCGATTGGAGGGCTGAGCAGGCAGCAAAGGCCTCCCAACTCAATGTCGTCAACCGCTCGCCCGATCTGTTCGAACGGCTAAATTTCTACCTCGATCTTTATGACGACAGGCAACAGCAAGCGGAGGGCCGGAAGGACGAGCGGATTGTCAACCATCTTAGCGATATGAGCTATACGGTAGCCTTTCCGGCAGTCGAGCTCAATCGGGAGGCCAAATGGCTGGGGCTCTCTGCCATCGAATGCTTCTTTAGCTGGACTGAGCATGTCTTCATCCACATCGCCATCCTTCGCGGTAACTGCGCGACAGGGGAGGATGTCACCAAGCTCGCAAAGGCGGAATGGGCCGAAAAGTTCAAAGCAGCGCTGGATATCACCGACCCCACCACAAAACAATTTTACGATCAGCTGGCCATAGTCCGGCGTCAGCTTCGAAACTTCGTTGCCCACGGGGCGTTCGGGAAAGACGGCGAGGCGTTCCACTTCCACTCGAAGGCTGGGGCTGTACCGATGCTTCTGCCTCATCCGCGTGACCGTGCCGCTTTGAAGTTTGGACAGGGTGTCGATTTCGTGGCCGCTGAGGCTATCGCACTTATCCGGGATTTTATCGATCATCTTTGGTCAGGCTCACTCGAGCCCGCAAAGATACACATTCAGGACTTTGGTCTGCCTCTCAACCTGACCAAGGTCGTTAACGGCGACTATGCACGCGCCATGGCTTCAGTCGACGCCATGGAGAGCTATGCCGATTATCAAGTGCACTTGAACGATCGCTACGCCAACATGGATTTTTGATCGATCCTAGACGAAAGCCGCCGCCAATGCCGCCTCGCTACGCAGCGGCTCCTTGGGAAATTCATCCCAAGTTTGGCCGTCAAGCATTCGACCAGCCTTCTTCTTGTTGACGCCGCCCCATTGCTTGAAATGGAAGGCCACACCAGCGCTCTGGCACTGGTCGCGAATCGATCGCACCCAGCTAGGGTTCATCGGTCTTGCACCTGGCCCGCTTTCGCCGCCTGCAATAACCCAATCGATTCCCTGGAGGTTCATGTTCTCAAGCGGCCCAAGCAGGGGCTCTAAGCTCAAAAATTTGATGGCCGCTTTTGTGCGGCGCAGGTGGTCGATGCGATAAAGGTAGTCTGCATTTTCAACGCTTACACCCATCCATACATTTGCTGGCCAGTCCAGCTTACGAGCGAGCTCTTCGAGCCGTTCCGCGCGCTTGGTAAGGATTTGATAGGTGTGCTGTGGAGTTGCCCTCATGGTTTCGAACACGCGCTGCACAAATTTCACGGGCACGGCCTCATGAAACAAGTCGGACATTGAGTTCACGAAAATCATGCGGCCCGTGCGCCATGTGGCGGGCAGCCTAAAGCTTTCCTCGTCAATCCGCACAACGCCGTTCCACTTCGGTCGTCCACCAGACATTCTGGTGGTGCCTGCGTACTTGGGCTGGCCCATGGCTTCGAGCCGTCGCGCCATCCGCATGGCATAGCAATTGGTGCAGCCAGGCGAGACCACATTGCAGCCTGCGACGGGGTTCCATGTCGCCTCTGTCCATTCGATTGATGAATTCGTCGCCATGCTCAGCACCCTTCCTTGAACTGGACCTTCACATGGTCGGGGTAGGTATCCTTGCGACGCTTCCCTTTAGTCGAATACGCCGAGACCCTCTCTGCGGCTTCAAGCGCACTAAGCGCCTCGCGGTAATTCCTTTTGATGTATGGCTTGCCTACGCTGTGTCGCTCATAGATTTCCGTGAGTGACAGGGTTTGTCCCGCGAAATCTTCCAGCAGCATCTCTTTCAGCTTAGACATGGGTTGGACCAGCGAAAACAAAAGCGGCATCGACGCATCAGCAGGTGAATATGTGAGCGACGGGACACCTTCGTCGAGAGTTGAGCTCTCAGCCGCCATAATGTCCTTCATAATCTCATAGCCCTTGAAGTGCTTTGAGACGAAAATCAGCTTATGAGATGTGCGCGTGCCTTCGCTGTTACGGAATGTGAAGGGCAGCACATACTTGCCACCAAGCGACTGAATCTCATTGGCCAGCTCTTCGAGAATGGCAGCCTCTCGCAATTCCGGCGTTAAACCGGGGAGCCTCGCGCGAAGCGTGTCCGCGCGCTCTTCTCCGAACAGCGCATCCATATGCTTTTTTACGCCGGGATTGTTGATCCCCGCATTGATCCGATTGTAATTGAAGAAGAATACACAATCGCAACCCCAATCTTTGATGACGCCCTGGACAATCCTAAGAGAGAGGCCTTTGTAACCGAAAGGATCGACAAACGAGAACGAAGGGACGAGGCGCGTTTCGTTAAAATACGTCGCGGCATCATCATCTACCTCACCACAAGTCACGACGGGTTTATATTTGAGTTTTCCTAGACCCGGGAGGCTATCGATTTCTGTTTGGAGCGTCGAAGTTTTGTCACCATCTGCGTCGTTGAAATAGGCGGTGAGCATTTGTGACATTAGCGGATGATTGATGGCCGTTTGCAATACGAGAAGGGGCGTCGACGCCGCACCATCCTTGTAGCGGCCTGGGCCGGCATAAAGGTCCATGTAAGCGATCTTTCCGCCGCGCTTCGCAACCGTGGGCATGACGACCTGTGCCCAAGTAGAGAAGTACTTGTTCACGATGCGGGCTTTGACCTCGGATTGATCAGTCCTCTCTTCGAAGAACTTCTGGTTTGCCATGCTTTTTCGCCGCCTGTCGATTGATCATCCATCCAGTAGAACAAAATGCGAACCAATACAATTCGTTTGGCTTGCCATGGGGAAGGTAGTTTCCGTGATGCAACAGCATCGGTTCGATCCTTGGGCCGTGTTCCCTTCTTCCATAATTTCGTTTGGCCGCAGAACGTCACCTGTCTGACCGGCCACGGTGAAGAGAGAGGGAAGGGGGCTTGCTTCTGACTGAGCCGAAGGAGCGTCGATGGTCGATGCCTGTGCTCGCAATCAGGAGTATGTCCCATGATCAAGTCGATCCCGTTGACCAAGTTGGTCCAGTCTCCTCGCAATGTGCGCCGCCACGGTGACCCAGCTGCAGATTCCGAACTGAAAGCGAGCATTGCAGCCCATGGGCTGTTGCAGAACCTCATCGTTCGGCCTGCGGCTCGTGGCAAATTCGAGGTCGAAGCCGGAGAGCGCCGCCGCTGCGCCTTGCTGGCGCTTGCCGAAGAGAGAGTCCTGCCGAAGGGCTACGAGGTTACCTGCCTCGTGCTTGAGGACGATGCGGAAATCGCAGTCGAAACGAGCCTGGCCGAGAACTTCCATCGCCTCGCGATGAACCCCGCCGACGAAGCGCAGGCGTTCGCTGCCCTGATCGAGGCAGGCGCCTCGACGGAAGATGTCGCGCGCAGGTTCGGACTGACGGTCCGCTTCGTCGAAGGCCGGCTGCGTCTCGCGACCCTTGCGCCTGTCGTCTTCGATGCTCTGGCATCCGGTGAAATCACTCTCGATCTCGCCAAAGCTTTCGGCGCGACCTCCGACCAGGAGATTCAGGCTCGCGTCTATGAACAGGCGTCCTCGGGCTATTATGCGCCCAGCGCCGACAGCATCCGGCGCATGGTGCTCTCCGGCACGGTTCGCGGTAGCGATGCTCGGGCCCGTCTTGTCGGTCGCGACGCATATACCGCTGCAGGTGGCCGGATCGAACGCGAACTATTCGACGACGATGACAGCGAGTCCTGGGTTGATGTCGCGCTTCTCGAAACCCTCGCCTCGGAGGAGATGGAGAAACGCGCCAAGGCGCTCGCAGCAGAGCAGGGCCTTGCCTGGGTTAAGCCGACGCTTGACGCCTATGCCAGTCACGATCTTGTGGAAGGCCTCATTCGCCTTCCGGCCGAGCCGGCTCCGTTGACTGACGCCGAACTGGCCCGCCTTGACGAACTCGATGCTTCCTACGACGATCATGCGGCCATTCTCGAGGATGAAGACAGCGCAGAAGAAGCAATTGCTGCGGCCGAGGCGACGATCGAAGCGATCGAGCGCGAATGCCAGGACATTCGGGCAAAGCCCCCGGAGCTGGCGCCCGAACTGAAGGCCAATGCCGGAATGATCCTCGTTCTCTCGCGCGACGGGACACCGGTCCTCCAGCCGGTGTTCTACGGCGAGCGCGATATCGAAGTCGTTGGTGACGACGATGTCGTCGAAGTCGTGGCCAGTGTCGACAGTGATGGCAAACGCCGTGCAGCGCTTTCCAAGCGTCTGATCGACGAACTTGCGATGCAACGTCGTGACGTGCTCGCGCTCCACGTGGCATCGGATCCCGGCCTTTCGCTCGACATCATGGTCTTCACCCTCGCGGATGCCGACACCCACGACTGGCGGTCACGCGCGGCCACGACCCTGCGTGGCGGCGTCCCTGCGGGTCCGATTGTCGGGTTCGAAGCGAAGGATGCGCCGGCAAGCGCATCCCTTGCGGACCTGCGCTCTGGTCTCGATGAGAGCTGGCGATCTGGCGAAGACGCTTCGTCGCGCTTCAAGATGTTTCGGGCACTCGCTGATGAAAGCCGCGCAGCATGGCTCGGCTTTGTCGTCGCTCGCACGCTCGAGGCGAGCCTCAACATGGCAGGCGAACGCCAAATCGCGTTCCAGGATCATCTGGGCAGCGCGATCGGCATCGATATGGCGCAATGGTGGCGTCCGACCGCGGCAAACTACTTCGACCGCGTCTCGAAGCAGGTCATCCTCGATGCGCTCACCGATGTCGGCGGCCTGGAACTGTCCTCGCGCTTCGCATCGGTGAAAAAGGGCGATCTCGCGATGAGCGCCGAGCGCGTCTTCGCGGGGACCTACATCACCGAGGTCGAAGTTCGGGAAAGGGCCCTCGCCTGGGTGCCCGAGGTCATGCGCTTTGCCGACCTGCCGGAAATTCCTGCCGATAACGAAGCGCAAAGTCCCAACGCGGATTTCGTCGCCAACGACGACAATCAACCCCCGAGCGAGTTGGCCGCCTGACCTCCTCCTGACAGGAACGGCTACTCGCCACCGTGAAGCGGTCCTCCGGCACATGCCGGGGGGCCGCTTCCTTCATGGAAAGAGAGCGGAGGGGGCTCCGGGATCTCCGGCACTGACCGACGGAACTGTCGTCAGGCCATTTCAGGAGATCCAACATGGCCTATCGCAAGGGACAAAGCGGCGGAGTGTCGCCTGCGACCCGTATCACCCAAGAAATCATCGCCCGCCTCGAGTCCGGCACGAAGCCGTGGATCAAGCCATGGCGCGGTGTGCCAGTCTCGCGTCCATTGCGGGCGTGCGGCGTCCCTTATCGCGGCATGAATGTATTCTGGCTCTGGATGGTTGCCGATATGTGCGGTTACGCCTCGCCGTTCTGGATGACCTACAATCAGGCCAAAGAACTGGGCGCACAGGTGCGCAAGGGCGAAAAATCCACCATCGCCATATTCTACAAGAGCTACACCAAGGAAGTCGAAGCCCCCGACACCGGCGAAAAAACTGACGAAAGTCGTCGCGTGTTGAAGGCCTATCCGGTTTTCAATGCCGATCAGGTCGAAGGTCTTCCGGAACGTTTCCATCCCGCCGCGACGCTTGAGGTGGTGGAACCCGAGGGCCGTCAGGCTGAACTCGACTCATTCTTTGCCAATATTCCGGCCGTCCTGCGTCATCAGGGCGACGAAGCCTATTATGAGCCGGTAGCTGACCGGGTGACAATGCCGCCCGCGCATCTCTTCTCGGGCTTCGACCACTATTACGCGACGCTCGCGCACGAGGTATGTAACATCGCAAGTGTCCTCATTTCGAGGACAGTCGATGGCCTTTGCGCGCTGCTGTTTCCCAACCATCGTACGGCCTGCTGTGCGATTTCAGGACGGGAGTCCTGATCATGCGCAGCAAAGAACGCACCGATATATACACGCGCGTCACCAACGAGATCGTTGCCGCCATCGAGGCAGGGGCGGGCTCGTGGACAATGCCGTGGCATCACGATGGATCAGCGACCTCGCGCCCCATCAACGCCGGCACCGGCAAGGCTTACCGGGGATCCAACATTCTCAGCTTGTGGATCGCGGCGCAGGCTGCAGGCTACAGTTCCGGACGCTGGGCCAGCTATCGTCAGTGGCAAGCGCTGGGAGCCCAGGTTCGCAAGGGCGAGCAGGCCACCACGATTGTCTTCTGGAAGGTCAACGATCGCGGCGAGGATGCCGATGACCGGGATTCCGAGCAGGAGGGGCGTGGCCGCGCTCGCATGTTTGCGCGGGGGTACAGCGTTTTCAACGAGGCGCAGGTAGAGGGTTATGCTCCACCAACCATCGATCTCCTGTCCGACGATGCGCGGATGCGGAACGCCGATATCTTTTGGGGCAACCTTGGCATTGAGTGCCGGCATGGCGGCAACGAGGCGTACTATATTCCTTCGGAAGATCGCGTGCAAATGCCACCCTTCGCACAGTTCAGGGAGCCTGCCGCTTATTATGGCACGCTTTTCCATGAAGGTCTGCATGCCACAGGAGCGGCGTCCCGCTGCGACCGTGATCTGTCCGGCAGGTTCGGATCGGACAGATATGCAGCGGAGGAGGCCATCGCAGATCTGGGAGCCGCCTTGGTCATGGCAGATCTCGGTATCGCGCACCATCCACGGCCGGACCATGCGGCGTACATCGCGTCCTGGCTACGCGTGCTCAAGGCCGACGCTCGCGCGATTTTCACGCTGGCGAGCAAAGCGCAGGCGGCAGCTGACTGGATGCATACGCAGCAGCCCGAACAACTCAGCGTGGCTGCATGATGGCACCTGCGGTGGATGCCTCAGGCATTCGCCGCAGGAGCGCCGTGAGCCGATCCTCTGCGCTTCGGGCGCGGTGCAACAGCGTCAGGTTCTCGCTGGCGAGTTCGCGCCGCTCCTCGGCGTGACGCCGGGCATCGGCCCTGAGGTGCGTCAGCTCGGTCTCGAGCGTGGCGATGCGCGCTGCCAGGTCGCGTGCGGGCGTGCCTGGTCCTGCCGCAGCTTCGATCTCGTCGAGGATGTCCCGATGGCTCGTATAGAGCGGATTGCGACTGCGTCCCGCTTCGCGCGCGACCGAAGTCGGCGTGATCTTCACGCGTCCCGCATGGTCGGCGTGGCGCCCTTCGCCGCGCACCAGCCTCGCCAGCGCCGCCCGGTAGCTCCTTGCCGCGGATTGCCAGCGCTGCCCCTGATCATCCTTGCCCATCGTCATCTCCGATTTGCGTGAGCACCCGCTCGCATTGTCCGATCGCCTCATTGAGCACGGCCGCCGTCATCGGATTGGCCTCCGGCAACAGCGCAGCATTGCGTCTCCGGCGATCCCGCCAGTAGGCTCCGTGCTTCGCTTCGATCACCATGTTGGCGCATGAGAGGCAGACCGCCGGCGCTCGTCCGACCTCATTCGGTTGCAGTTCGCCGCCGCAGCGGGAGGTCTCCTGCTGGAACACGCACCAGCCATAGTCGCAGGCATGGATGCGAAGATCAGTCTCCTTGAGGATAAACGCAACATAGTCTCGGCGTACCTGTTCTCCCGCGCGGCCGCGGAACCGGGCGTTTCCGGCGACGATACGTTCGCCCATCTTGCCGCCGAGCCGTTTCGCGGCGAGCAGGCGATCGAGGGCGGCTGCGGTTTCGGCGCGGGCTTCGTGGTCGATGAGGCCATGCAGGTCGAAGTCGTTGCCGACGTAGCCCCGCGCGGTCATGGCAACGGAAGCATGCTTGAAGTGCTCGGCCAGGCCCAGAAGCTGGGTACGGTCGCGCCTGGCAATAAACCGGGCAAAGGTCTTACGGAACTGGTGCGTGCTGAACCTCCAGGGTTTCCCATCATGATCGGGGATGCCGACATGCCGCGCAAAGTCATTGATGCGCCAGGCGATATGCATGTGCGTCACCGGCACGATTTGGCCATACTGCGTGTTCTTCACCAGGAACAGATCGTCGCGGCCCGAGGCTTCGCGCAGCGGCGCGCTCAGCTGCTCGAGCAGCTCCACCGCGCGCACGACCGGTGCCGGGGCAACCCAGCGCTCCCTACGGCCATCGAGATCATCGACAGTCTTGAACAGCCGGGACACGACATATGCCTGATTAACGCCGGTTTCGCCGATCGGGTGATGCTCGATTGCCCCTGTTTTCATTGACAGGATTTCGCTGGACCGCATCCCGACGAAGCCCGCGATCAAGATATAGCACGCCTCGACGAGGTGGACGGCGGCGTGCCGAACTGCATAGGCGCCATCGAACCGTTCGCCCGATGGTCCGGCCAGCGATGCGAGCCTCAGCGCCGCTCTAACATGATCAGATGCCTGGCGCTTGCCGCGCCGCAGACCCTGCGCTCGCGCTTCGCGGCGGATCGTTTCGGCTGCGACGATCGTATCGCCATGCTCCTCGACCCACCGCAGGGCTTCGCTCAGGATTGCAACGGCCACGTCTTCGGGGATGAACGGTATGACGCCCTTGGTCGCCCTGGTGTGGCCGGCGGCCTCATAGGTCGTTTCCAGCGGCAGCGGATCGACCAGTGGCGCATCGTTCAGCTTTTCCCGCTGACGATAAAGGTCTTTGATCACGAGCAGATAGTTCGTGATTGTGGCAGTTGAGATATTGCCTTTGCCTCCGCCGGCGCGTGCAGGACGACTGCGCAACCATTTGCAAAGTTGTTCGACCGAAGCTGGATCGATCCCGGCAAAGCGCGAGTGTCCTTCGCATGCCATCCATTCCAGCAGCGCGCGCAGCAACATTGCTTTGTGATGGATCGACGCCGGAGACGAGCGTTTGCGCCCTGATGGAGGATGATAGTGCATCGACCAGAGGAAGTGCTTGGCGGCGCGGACAAGCTGAGCATGATCACTGTTCCCGATGCGCGTGTGCTCCGGCATGGCCAACGCCCAACTGAACCGCTTCTGATCCGCGCGGCGACCCGCAGTGCGGATATCGAGCCGCCATTCATCGTCGCCGAACCGGCTCCACGGGGAAAGCCGCGCATCCTCCCAGGATGGCGACGACTGCGTGAGTGGGTGGGGGTGCTGGTTCATTCGACTGGCGGCAGCTGTGGCAGTGACATCCTCGAAACTGCTTCGAGCATCGCCTCGCAGAACCGGGGCAGGATATCGCGCTCGAGGATTTCCAGCTTGGGTGCATAAAGCAGCCGCCAGCGTTCGGGAGCCATGGCGGCACGCGCGTCGGTGAGCGCTGCCCGCGTCGCCAGCAGGCGAACCAGCACGTCCTCGTTGAGCGGGATCACGGCATTGGGGCAGGTGAAGCATCCGAGCCAGGCCGTACACAGCTCGCCCTTGCGCTGTCCCTCGGCAGCGCCGGCAAGGGGATCGCTACAGATAAATCCGCCTGCGGTCGCGTGGCGCAGATCGGGAAGCACCTCCGTCCCGGGCGGGGACTCGACATCGCCCCGGACCATTTCCACAAACCGGGCTTGCAACCTGCCGATTGCCAGCGCTTGCGCCTTTCGGACGCGGGGCCGGTCCACATAGCGCTGTGTCGTGTCTGGAGTAGCATGGTTGGCCAGCACTTGCGTCTTCAGGATATCATGCCCGAGCCGCTCGTGCGCTAGTGTGAGCCCCGATGCGCGCAGCGCCGCCAGCGTCAGTTTGAGCGGCTTGCCATCGTCGCCCAGCAGGCCATGGCGCTCCACAAACCGCCGGGTAAGTTTCGTGGCCAGATAGCCGGGGATCACACCGACTCTGCGAGACCCGTGTATCATCCCGGTGAGGAAGAGATAACTCTGGTCGCGGCGTGGCGTATGCGACACCAGCCTTTCGGTCATAGCCAGAACCTGATCGATCAGCACGGGCACCGAGGAGCTTTTGTCGCGCAGGAAGCTGCGGCGCTGTTCACGTCCCGCGCGCCCCTTGCGCCAACTGACCAGAACCCTGCCTTCGAGCAGCAGATGCTCGCTCAGGCAGTCGCGCCGCATCAGCCTGAGGGCCTCGGCATTTGCAAAGGTTTGCGCGCCGATGGCGATCATATAGGCAACGATCGTATCCGGCAGCGCAAACAGCCGCCCCGCGATTTCGCCCATGCCACCATGGCGGATCATGGCGAAGTGGAGATGCGAGAGGCCCGCGCCCTTTCTCAACATGTCGCCGACTTTGGGTGGCACGCCGCCGAACCGACCGTCGATCACCGCGAGCATGACCCCGATATCGTCGAGATCGAGCTTGGCGAGGTCGGGTTCGGAGACAATGGCCTTGCGATCGACCCGAGCCAGCGCAGCGCGGCCTTCCTCGAACAGTGCCCAGGCTGTTTCGATGTCCCGATGGGCCGCCGTGAGCACGCGTTCCATTTCATCGCGGCTCAGTGCCTCACGCTGGCGCGCTTCCGCATTCTTGCGGGGGAACGGATTGAACGGGATTTCGAGTTCGGGGTGAACCAGGTCGGGCCGGTTGCGCTTGAGCCAGGCCATGTGCTGCTTGATGATCGACCAGACAGTATACCGTGACCCCTTGCTCCAGGGCCTCGTGCCGAGCCAAACGATAAACGCATTGAGAATGCCGCTATCGACGTCGCGCGTGGCTAAGATGGCGGAATCGTATTCGGCAAGGAACGCAAACCAGAACTTCAAAGTACGGAACGCTGAGCCTCTGTTGGCCGGTTGTTTGGCAGCATAGTGATGCCGGAACGCGAGCGCCCACTCGGCAGCCATCGTCGGCCGATCGAAGATCGAGAAGTCGAACGCGCATTCGAGCTGGCCGTCGGCATCTACGACATTGACCAGCAATGCGCCCGGATTGCCGATCAGCGGCTTCGGCGATGGCTCGACCCGGTAGTCCTTTTGCCGACGCGGCATTACAGCAGCGCCGCATAGAGATCGTCGACCGAGGTCTCGATTGCCGAGAGGTCGGTTTCGACAACGCGCAGGTATACCGCGGTGGTTGCCAGATCGGCGTGGCCGAGCAGCACCTGCAACGCGAGCAAGGGATTGAGTTCGGGATTGGCCCGGGCTTCGCGTTGCAGGAACCGCAGCATGGCGGCGGCGAAGGTATGTCGCAGCGCATGGAACGTCGCCGTCACACCCGCTGCCTCGGCGGCAGCCGTGAACATCGCGCCAACCCTGCGCGGTTTCATGGGCTGCCCCCGACAAGTCAGGAACAGAGCCTCGGGATCGCGATCTGCCCGTTTTGTCGCCGCACGACGGACGAGGACCGCCCGCTCTTCCCGCACATAGGCACGGGTACGATCGACCAGCGGGGCCGGTGGATATATTATTCGCGACCGCCCACCCTTGGTTTCGTCGATCTGCACTGGCACCATCGGTTCACTGCCGGCCCCTTTCAGATGACGCACGGTCAGGCCCGCCACTTCCATCCGACGGATTCCCGTAGTCACTGCCCATTCAACGATCAGTCTGTCGCGTGCCGGCATTGCGGCCATGATGCGCCGGATCGCTTCCGGCGCGAGCGGGCGCGGCAACATCGGCATATGCCGCACGGTAAGCTCGTTGGCCCGGATTCGACCGCCGGTGGCATCGACATGGGCCAGGAACGCCTGCGGGCGACTGCGCGACAACGCGATTTCCTGGCTTGCGAACGGGACCTGCTTCATCAGTCCGGTCGCCACGCTCCAGCGGTAGAAACGCCCTATGGTCCTGAGCCGCCCGTTGATTGTACTGCGTGCCAGCGGTCTGCCGCTGTCGCCACGGGGCCGGAGCATCTGATCGCGATAGGCGGCCAGTTCGCCAGGACCGACCTCGTCCCAGGCCCAGCCATTGGCCTCTAGCGTCTGCCACCAGTCGTAGAGAGCTTCAGCGTAGGTTCGCCAGGTCTGCGGGCTGCGGGTCCTGCCGCGCACCAAAGCAACGTGCATCAGCCATGCGCAGGCCGGTTCGACGAGCCGCATCCGGGCGTCGAGCAGCATCGGGACATTCTCCACCGATGATCCGTCGGGCCGGAATGCAGGCGTCGAGAACAACAGCTGCGCCATACCCACTCCCAAGATTGCAACCGGACAGGAAGGGCCCTCGGGCCCTCCCTGTCCGGCAGAGAAGAGGGGGCTCGGATCATGTGTCCTGCTTGATTGGCAGAAGAGGACAGAAAGGACACGTTATGGATGGGACCTACCACGAGCTGTCGCATTGGACCGGCCATGCCAGCCGCCTCGACCGTAATCTCAAGAATCGCTTTGGTTCTGCAGCTTACGCTGCCGAGGAACTCATTGCCGAACTTTCGAGCGCTATGCTTGGCGCTGAACTCGGTCTGCCAGTCACACACTTGGATAGCCATGCGAGCTATATCGAGCACTGGCTCAAGCTCCTGAAGCAGGATGACCGTGCCATTCTCACCGCTGCCGCAAAGGCGGAGGAAGCATCAAGGCTTCTGCTCAAACTCGGAGGACGTGCCTCTGCCGATGATGCCGACGAAGCGTCTGCCGACGCTGCATTGGCCGCCTGAAGGAGGGTGTCATGGGCCGATCAGTCAGTTGCCCCAGCGGGGCCGTTGTGGCCTTCACCGTGCTCGAAGTTGAAGACGACGACGACTGGGACTTCGAATATGAGTGGCTCCGCGAAGATCTGCGCGAGCGCGCAGGGCAGGTATTCCCTTCCCTGATCGCCCACGACGGTTGGCGGGGCCGCGAAGACCGCATCCTCATGCGCAATGCCTATGCAGATTTCGGCGTGTCGGTTTACGCCGGCCTGGTTGCGGTGTGGATTGTCGAGCGTGACGATGGCGCCTATTGGGATGCCGATTGGCGCACGGCCAGATCGCCCAGAGCACAGCGCTGGCTGTCCCAGATCGCCTCGCGCTTTGAAGCGTTGTTCGGCGACTTCGTCTGCCTCGGTCACATGTCGAACGGTGAGGGCGTCTACGCAAAACGGGTGGCCTGAATGCGCCAGTCACTTTGATCGTGGCGAGGTGCCTGTCCTCCCTAACGAAACTTGCTTTAGCACTCATGGCCTGAAGCCATGCGAGAAAGGCCCTGGGCCAGCCGCCAGTCTGCCGCAACCCGGCTTGCGCAGGCCCGAGTTGGCCCGGCCCTGTGGGCCGTTGGCCTGCCCGCGCCAGCCTGCCCAAGCGGGTTTCCCCTGTCGGGTGCGGAGACTGCCTCAAGCTGGCCCTGACGGGCTCTCGCTGGCGCAGCCATGAGCGGGAGCGTCAGCCTCACGCCAGTCAGGAGGACAATACCCATGCACTCATCATTTTCTGACCAACTTGCCGGCCTCGATCTTTCCGGTTTTTCGGTTGGTCCTGCCCCTGTTTCCACCAATGACTTTCCGGTCCACGAGGCGGTCGTCCAGACTCTCGAAGCGGTTTGGTCCGATCTCTTTGCAATGGTCACGGGGACTGCGCTGGAGGCCGATGCCGAGGACCTCGGCTGGGCGTTCGTCAACATCTTCCACCGTTCCGCGACCCGCAAATCGACCGCCGTCGACCGCGCAACCGACGAAGTCCGAGCGCTCGTCGCCACTGCAGATGGATCCGAAATTCACACCCATGAACTCGAGACCCAGGTTGAGCGTGCGCAGTGTGCCGAAGGGGCTATGCTCGCTCTCGAAGAGATGCGCGAAGTGGCCGCTGGCCTCTATCTCAACGAGTTTGGCTCCTCGTGGAAGCCCGTGTCGAGTTCGCGCTTCAATCACAGCGCCATGCTGACTTCCGCGCTTGTGGAGGGCCGCGAGTTCGTCCGAGCCCGGTCCGAAGCCAAGCGCCGCGCCGCCATGCCAGAAGGTACGCCGGTGATCTTTGCCGGTGGCCGCACACGCCATCCAAACGAGCAGGACGCTCTCACTTTCGCCAACAACGTCTGGGCTACTCTGGACAAGGTTCACGACCGGGTTCCTGACATGGTTCTTGTCCACGGCGGTGATACCAAGGGCGTTGACCGTCTGGCATCTTCTTGGGCGGAACGACGCAACATCCCGCAAATCAGCTTCTCCCTCGACATGCGCCTGGGCGCGCGCGCAGGCTTCAAGCGCAACGAGCGTATGCTCTCGCTCGACCCCCGTTATGTCGTCGCCTTTCCCGGAAACGGGGTCCTGGAGCGCCTCGTCATCGAAGCCAAATCCCGTCGGATTACCGTCGTCGATCGCCGCGGTCCGCTTGGAACTTCTCCCAAGCGCGCGGCTCAGGATACCGACTGATGCGTCCGGCATCGCGCCAGCGCCATCGGCGCTGGCGCAGCCCTTTAGAGGAAAGAATTCGCCTGTTCTCGTGGGCAAGACGATCTGTCCTTGCCCCCACATTGCAGGAGAAATCTGATGACTGATTTTCAGGCGATCATGGCGGATTTTGCTGTCCGCCAGGCCGAGCGCGCGGCGCAGGCACAAAGTGAAATCCAACGGCTCAAGGCAGCTATCATTGCCCCGCTGCGCAATGCCGAAATTGCCCGCGTAGAAATCCGTTTCGATGGGTGCGGCGACAGCGGTGCAGTCGAAGAATGCGTCTTCTCTGACGCCGTCGGGGCGAGTGTTCCGTGTCCCGAAGTGACGATCGACTGTGCTGGAGAAGGCGGCGACCAGAGCCTCAATTCCACCCTCGAGCAACTGACTTACCTTGCTCTCGAACGCCATCATCCCGGATGGGAAATCAATGATGGTGCCTGCGGCGAACTGGTCATCGACGTGGCTACGCCGAGTTTCGTTCTGGACTGCCAGCTGCGTTACACGGCGACCGACGACCATTCGACTGATCTCTAGGAGAGGTGCGATGGCTCATTGCTACTATCACGCCCTATCGTCGGTCCGGAAATGGGGAGGGGTGGTGGAAGATTACCTGCCGCTCCACCAATGGTTTGACCAGTCGAAGACGATCTTTGCTGATCCGCGGCACCGGGCCCTTCGGCATCATGCCGAAGGCATCTTCATGCTCGAAACGCTGTTCGGTTCTACCATCGTCAACGCCGACAGCCGTGTCGTGCCCGTTCGCCTTGTAGGCGAGCAGCACGTCCGCGAGGACTTGGGTACGATTCCTTCCTTTGCGGATTGGGGGCGCCTAATCACCCCCCAAGACTGGATGCTGCGCGGACATCGTCTGGACGAGCCTATGCCGCTAGGCACTGTGGAGACTGGTGCTGGCGGCGCGTTTTCAGGACGTCATTCGTCGGCTTCGGGAGGAGCTTTCGTAGTCGAGATATGAGGTCGCCTTCGAGGCAGGCGAAGTCAGGGGGCACGTCGCATCCCGATAGTACGAAAAGTCATGGCTTGGCCTGTGCAATGCACTCGGGACCAACCCGGCCTGTAAGCAAACCTTTCCTGAAGCATCCCCGTCGAGACGCGCAACCCCGATCAGGTCCGGCCGAGTTGCCGGGCTGCGCCCGGCTGCCCGCACCACCCGAACCAGATCGAGGTTTCCCTTCGGTGCGCTTCGCCGTGGCCGCTTCCTAGTCGGGTTTGCAGCCGGGATGGACCCGGAATGCTCGATCAGGAGAAAGACCATGACCAATCTCGTTATCCTCGTTGGCCGCATCGCTCGCGACCCCGAAACCCGCACTACCCAGGGCGGCACCAGCATCACCTCGATCTCGGTCGTCACCGACCGTCCCGCCCGCAAGGACGGCAAGACCTACAAGGACGAAAACGGCTACACCGCCAAGGACAGCGAATTCCACCGCGTGACCTGCTTCAACGGTCTCGGCCAGAACGTCGCCAAGTACTGCACCAGGGGCCAGCTCGTGACGGTCGAGGGGCGCATCCACTATACGCAGTGGGAAGACCAGGACGGCACCAAGCGCTACGGCTGCGAGATCATCGCCGACAAGGTGGACTTCCTCACCAAAGGCCGGGCGTCGAACAATGAGGGTGCGCCCGACATCGACGAGGACTGAGTTCCTCCCGCATATGACAAGGCTCCGATGGTTCGCGCCATCGGGGCCTTTTTTGTGCTCGCTGCTTGGACGGCGGGGCGGGGCATCGAGCCCACACCCCGCCGCAGTTGAAGTGTCAGGCGGGGGAGAGCCGCTTGAGAGCATCGTCGATCCCGATGGTGAGAGATGCGCGGATGAGCTGCTTCAATTGCGCAGGTTCGATAGTCTCGGCTCCGCATTCGAGAAGAACCTTGCCCAGTTCGCCGGCTGCTTCATCTCGGAGCCTGGCCTCCTGTGCATCGAGTTCGTCGCGCTGTTCACGCAGTTTCTTGAGCGCATTACGCGCGCTCGGTTTGGACCTGGCCATCAGATTGTCCTTTCGCTGGCCGTTGGTCCCCTCCACGCGCGACAGTGCCAGCATGGGGCCATGTAGGAAAACGGTTTTTGCCGCGATGCCAGTGCTTTTCACGCTGACGTTGGAGAGGTCTCTCTCGCAGAAAGTCCAAGTGTGATGCGGGCTTTGGGGCCGCGTCAAGGACGGCGGGGCCCCACCATTTTTACCGGGCAAGCCCGGCAAAAATCGTTTCCCCCATCGCCGCTTCGCGGCCGCGCTATGCGCGGTCCCTGACCCGGCCCGTCACCCACATCCTCGCAGCTCCTGATGCGACGCATCGAACATCAGGAGGAAAGATCATGTACGCTTCACTGAACATCGCGCAGGGTTCATTCCAGGCAGATCAGGCAGCTTTCGTTGCCGCACTCGACAAGGCCCATGCCCGGTCCCTTCACAGCTACTTCACCCAATATGTCCTGACCGATGGTGAGGCAGGTTACATCGCGGTCGATGAGGGCGATTATGGCGCACTGCCCAAGGCCATGCTGGACCGGGTCATCGACACAGTGCCCGGAAAGCTGAGCGATGAATTCTGATGCCACACACAAGGAGGAAGTCCGTCAGGGCTTCCTCCTTTCTTTTTGCTCGGGTCCCGTATTGTCGCTCCCGTAGGTTTCGCGCGAGCATTCCCTGCAGCATCAGTCCTCGGCGTTAGACGCATCGAATTCCTCCAGCCGATCGGGCATGTCGAGCACCTTCATGGCCGCTGCTGAAATGGCCTCGGCCTTCGTCGGAAAGGCTTCTGCCGAACTGATCGACACGCCACTCGAATAGGTAACGGTTGCCTGGAAACCGTTGCCTTTGGGCGTCGCGCTCAGTGTTACATCTGCCATAGCCATGCTCCTGGTGGGGTGCCCGCGACACCATTCTTCCTGCTGGCGGACTCGATCGATCTTTAACACAATCGGCAATCGAGCGGCATGGTATTCATCCCTTGGTTTTGGGACTTCAAAACCGCCGATCCCGTGCTGGTCATGACACTGGAACCTACCATCTAAGCAGGGGACGGAAGAGCACACCGTACGCGACAAATCGCAGGCGGTAGTCAGTAAAAAATATAGTAAATATAGGGTGTTGATGGATTCTTGCAAAAATGGCTGCTTCTCAATCAGAAATGAATGGTCGCCAATTCGCCAATCGAATTTGATTGAAGGCAGCCAGAAAGGGCGCATTCCTGCGCATCTTGCGTGTTCTTGACATGTTCTCGTTTCTGATTTAGACAATAACCGCCTTTCGCAGTGCGTTCCGGGCTCCTGACCACAAGGAGTCCGTGCATGACACGGCCAAAATCTCTCCAGGTACATGTCACCGTCGAGCTCGCTGAGCGGGTTCGTACTGCAGCAAAGCGGCGCGATATAAGCGTCAGCGAATGGATCCGGTCGCTGCTTTCGCAGGCATGCGAAAATGACGATCTTGCATCGAAGCTCGAAACATCGGTCGACCGCATCAGCCGTCAATCAGTGTTCACGATGGTCGGCGTTGATGCCCTTCTCGCAGGGCATGCCGATCACAGTCTGCGTGAGCGAGCCCATCAAGCCTACGCGCGCAAATGCAAGGAACTGGGGCTCTCCGCAAACGCCGGCGAGGGAGGTTCCGATGAAGCGTAACCTCGTCAACTTCACGCGCGGAAGTCAGCTGCTCGGACACTTCAGCTTCATGTTTGCAGCAGGTCTCAAGGGGCCGCTGATCATCGCCGCCATCGGCATTTCCTGGACTAGCTGGTGGACCATTTCGGCAGGGCTGAGCGATCACGAAGCCTACCTCGTCTGGATGCGAATTTATGCTGCCATCTACGGCTTCATGGAGTTCGACCCGGCCAAACAGGTCGCACTCGAAACGGGGTTTGGAGGAACCGTCCAGCTCCCCATCATCATGCTCGATGCCTATCCGCCGGTGATCAATGCCTGGGATCATCTGCTCGACTTGCTGGGCGATGCTCTGGTGCGTTCGGCCTTGCTTCTCGTGCCGGCCTTCGTGTTGTTCTACTGGTTCGCAGCGCGCTTCGGCAGTCGTTCAAAAGAGCGCAAACATGAGCGCGGGGCCATGCTCGTGACACTACCCGAACTGGTCGATGAGCTGCGCGGGCACAACCAGCGCGAGCGCGCCCGTGAGCTTTCGAGCGCTATGGGTTGGAAATGGCATCTGTGTTCGCCCAAGGAACTGTCTGCGGCATTTCCATACCGGCCCTCGCATCTTGCGACGGTTGTCTATCCCTGGCGGCTCGAACAGAGCCACGCCATGCTCATCGGGACCACCGGCATGGGCAAGACAGTTGCCATGTCGGACATGATTGCCGAAGCCCGCGCCAAGGGACAGCGCTGCGTCGTATTCGACCTAACCGGCGCTTTCATCGAACACTTCTACCAGGCCGACCGGGACATCATTCTGAACCCGCTCGACGCGCGCTGTCCGCAATGGAGCCTCTTCGACGAATGCCGCACCGAAGGTGAATTCTGGGCGGCAGCGGAAGCCCTCGTGCCCCATGACGGGGGCGGGGAGGCGCAGTTCTGGGTCATCGCGGCGCGTGCCTTGTTCGTCGAGTTCTGCCTCAAGCTGGTGGCCGAAGGGCGGGGCACCAATGCTGCGCTTGCCCGTGAACTGATGACCGCTGATCTCTCGCGGGTCCACGCCATGATGCGAGGCACGATCGCCGATCCCCTGACTGCTCCTGAA
Source organism: Novosphingobium sp. HR1a (assembly GCF_015594425.1). Taxonomy (NCBI): domain Bacteria; kingdom Pseudomonadati; phylum Pseudomonadota; class Alphaproteobacteria; order Sphingomonadales; family Sphingomonadaceae; genus Novosphingobium; species Novosphingobium sp. HR1a. The sequence continues at coordinate 9,272 of NZ_JABXWS010000043.1, read as the reverse complement.
GCCGCGCGCATGGCGGAATCGATCCGGGCAGTGTTCAACGTGAACGCCAAGGCGCTGAAGCTCTTGCCCACTTCCGGGCGCCGTTTTTCGGTCCGAGACTGGATCGAGGAGGGCGCCAATGAAGACGAAGGCACTAACGCCAAGAAAAGTGGCTCGATGGTCTTCATCTCCGCGCGCTACGTCGATATGAGCGTGTGCGCGCAGCTTCTCACACTGTGGCTCGATACGGCGATGAATACGCTGATGACGATGCCCCGCACCAAGGACCTCAAATGCTGGTTCTTCATCGACGAGCTGGGTGCGCTTCACCGGCTCCCCGCTCTCGAAAAAGGCCTGCAGACGGCGCGCAATTTCGGCGGCGCAATCGTCACCGGCATCCATGCCTACGCCAAGCTCAAGGAGGTCTACGGTGAGAACATGGCGATGACGCTTGCATCGCTTGCCCGGACCAAATTGATCCTCGGTACGGCAGACCGCGAGACAGCTACCTGGTGTTCCGACTTCATCGGCCATCGCCAGGTTCGCGATATGGAAGAGGGCTACACCTATGGCTACAACAATGCTCGCGACGCCGTCAGCCTGACGCCGCGCAAGCATATCGAGCCTTTGCTGCTGCCCGACCAGTTGATGAACCTGCCGCGCCTGTCAGGCTTCATCAAATTCCCGGATGGCTTTCCTGCAGCGCCGGTCCGATTGAAGCCGATAGACCGGGAAAGAATCGCACATGTCTTCGTCGGTCGGGCCAAGGATCGAGAGCCAATCCGGAAAGCCGAAGGCGAAACTGGGGGCGGCCAGACGTCTGCTAATCCGCCAACAAACCAGAGCGAACATCCTTCGTCGAACGATGACGGGGCAGGCAAGCCTGTCGTCCCAAAGCAAGGTACTCTTCCGCTTGAGCCGGTAGTCGAGGTGGATGCCAAGCGATCACGCCAGCAGGCGGCGAAACAGGACGAAAAGGACATTCCCGACGACCTCAGGAAGCCGTCAGGTAAGTCCGGTCATCCGCGAAAATCGTCGCCCGAAGAGCGCACGGCAACGCCGCGTAACTCCCGTCCGCTGCAGCCGACGAATACGGCGCTCCGCAAAGGCGATCATCGCGATGAGAAGAATCCATCGAAAAGCGTGAAGGAGGGACGCCGAAGCGACTTGCCGCGGGCCAATCCGCCCTCGGATAAGCCGCAAGCCGTCGATCGGATAGCCCAGCGCCAGCGAGAGGCAGAAGCCCGCAAGCTCATGCTCGAAGACGGCGTTCCCGAGCAGGATCAGCCTTCGCACGAGGGTCCCGATCTCGGCGATTTCGAACTGTGACGCACGAGGCAGACGCCGCCGGGCGGAGTGACGCCTGATGCTCTCTGTAGCCAATGTCCGCACGGCTGGCGGCGCTGCTAACTACTTTGCCGCTGACAATTACTATACCCGCGCCGATGCCGAGAGATCTGGTCAATGGCTTGGCAAAGGCGCGGAGGCGCTTGGACTGCGAGGCGTTATCGAAGCCTCGCAGTTCGAGGCCGTGCTCAAGGGCATGCTGCCCGATGGGAGCCGTGTCGGGAGCGACAACAGGGCGCATCGCGCCGGCACCGACCTCACATTCTCGATGCCCAAGAGCTGGTCCATCCTTGCCCTCGTCGGCGGCGACAGGCGTATCCTCGATGCCTATGGCGCTGCCGTCCGCGAGACTCTGGTCTGGGCTGAGAAGAATCTCGCCGAAACCCGCATGGAGGTCCGAGGCAAGGAACGGGTGGTCGCGACGCGCAATCTCGTGATCGGGCTTTTCCAGCACGATACGAACCGCAATCAGGAGCCCAACGCGCACTTTCACGCCGTGGTTGCCAATGTAACCCAGGGGCCCGATGGCAAATGGCGAGCGCTGAGAAATGACAAGATTTGGGAGCACAACACGCTGCTCAATGCCATGACCATGGCGCGCTTCCGCTTGGCCGTAGAAAAGCTCGGCTACCAGGTTGGGGAATACGGCAAGCATGGCAATTTCGAAGCGGTGGGCGTTCCCAAACCCGTTCGTGATGCCTTCAGTTCGCGCCGTGCCGAGATCCTCGACAAGCTTTCGACGATGGAAGGCAAGGGCATCGCGGCGCGCAATGCGGCCAATCTGATGACCCGGGCGGACAAAGGGCCGGTGGCAGACCGCCAGGCTCTCGTGAACCAATGGCGCGAGGCAGCAGCACAGTTGGGCTTTGATCCGAGGCTTGTCATTTCACAGGCCAATGCACGGGCCGCCACCGACATTGGCTCCGTCTCCGGAATTGGAAATTCAGTACGATCGATCGGCCAGCGCGCGCGCCTTTTGGCTGCGACCTTTGCGGAGCATCTGGGACTACGTCAGGGCGACCCGCTTGTGCCTCGCGACATGGGGCGCCGGACGCCCGAGCAGATCGCGGCCGTTCATGCGGTCGCATCGGCGATCAGGCACTTGGGCGAGCGCGAGGCGGCCTTCTCGCGGACCGAGATATATCGCTCAGCGCTAGGCTTCGCGTTGCCCACAACTCTTGCCGATATCGAACACCGCGTCGACCAATTGCTGCGCCAGGGCCACCTGCAAAAAGGCAAGGGTGCAGATCGCAATCTTGTCACAACCCGCGATGCAATCGGGCTCGAGCAGCGCATCATTGCGGCCGTCGAAGGTGGCCGGGGACATGGGACTGCGGTGGTCGAAGCTGATGTGGCTGGAGGGCGGCTACAGGCGCTATCTCAGCTCAAATATGGCCTGACCTTGAACACTGGGCAGGAGGGGGCAGGGCGCCTGCTTCTTGCTTCGCATAACCGGATTGTCGCTATTCAAGGCGTAGCTGGCGCCGGCAAGAGTACCGTCCTCAAACCCGTTGCCGACATCTTGCGCGAGGAAGGCAGGTCCGTGCTCGGGCTCGCAGTCCAGAACACGCTCGTGCAGATGCTTGAACGTGACACCGGCATTCCGTCGATGACGGTCGCGCGCTTCTTGCGCCAACATCGGGACCTTCTGGAAGGAGCAGACCAGGCGAGGCTTGGCGAGGCTCGCGCGTCTTTGCGCGGCACCACGGTGCTGCTCGACGAAGCCTCGATGGTCGGCAATGCCGACAAGGAAAGGCTCGTGCGTCTCGCCAATCTGCTCCAGCTCGACCGCTTCGCCAGCATTGGGGACAGGAAGCAATTGGGCGCTGTCGATGCCGGCAAACCCTTCGACGTCATGCAGAAGGCAGGCGTCGAAACGGCCACCATGAACACCAATCTCCGTGCCCGCGATAAGGCGCTGCGCGATGCCCAATATGCAGCGCAGGGCGGACATATCGACGAGGCCTTGCGGCATCTCGGTCCGCAAATCGTCGCTTCAGGTAATACAGCTGCCGTCGACGCCGCGGCGGCCTGGCTATCGCTTTCGCCTGCTGAGCGTGAGGTGACCGCGATCTATGCGTCGGGTCGCAATTTGCGCGGACAGGTGAATGACGCCGTTCAGACCGGGCTCAAGGCCAATGGAGAATTGGGACCGGGTTCTTTGCGGCTGAATGTCCTGTCGCGCATCAACCTGACGCGTGAGGAAATGCGCTATGCGCGCAGCTATGCGGCCGGCATGGTGCTCGAAGTCGACCGCCGGCAAAGGGGGCAGGGGCTGCAGAAGGGCCGCTATGAAGTGGTCGAAACCGATCCGACCCGCGAACGCGTGATGCTGCAGAACGAGCGGGGCAAGCGCTTTGAATTCCGGCCGGGCCAAATGCGACCGCAAGGTGAGCAGGATCCACTGCGCCTGTTTGAGGTTCGCCCACTCGAGATCCACGATGGCGACCGCATTCGCTGGACGGCGACCGATCACAAGCGCGGCCTGCTCAACGCCGATCAGGCGCGCATCGTGGAGGTTGATGGGAAGGGTGTTACGGTGAAAACCTCCCTTGGCGCCGAACACCGGCTGGGGCTGGGCGACCCCATGCTCGAGCGTCTTGATCTCGCTTACGCGCTCAACGCGCACATGGCGCAGGGCCTGACCTCCGACCGCGGGATTGCCGTCATGGACAGCCGCGAACGCAATCTTGCCAACCAGCAGACATTCCTCGTGACGATAACCCGCCTGCGCGATGGTCTGACCCTGTTTGTCGACAATGCGGGCAAGCTCGAAGCAGCTGTTGAGCGCAATCCGGGAATGAAACGCTCGGCGCTCGAAACGGTCAATCAGCTGCGGGATGCGGCTGCATCCGGGCTGGCGAAGGACAAGGTGCCCGATCGTTCGCAAGAACCGGCTCGCAAGCCGCCCGAACTCGATCGCTCGATCACCAAGCCCTTCGAAATCGGGATCTGACACAGCGCCTATCCGCATGGGTGCATATGGTACCGGTTGACTGTTAGTTCTGTTTTTGTTCTCATGGCAACTATGTCCCGAATCGCCGATGCAATCCTGTTCACGCATATCGAAGTCGCGCTTGCGGTTGCGTCTGAAGCAACGCTTGTCGGGCTCGGCGCTGACGATCCGCGAACCCAGCGCAATGCTCGTCTCGATCTCGCGCGCCATCTGGTCGAAAGGATGCAGGGCTTGGAGATTGAAGGTGGGACGAATGCAGGCAGGAGCACTCAGCCCACTCTCTTTCCGGGCGATCTATCGCCGATAGGCTAACCGTTGTTGAAACTTGGCTGAGGCCGTTCTGGTCTATTGAAGCTGGTTCGGGCCATCCTTGCCCATCAGCTCTGCCACGCGTTGGGCGATGGCTTTCCAAGTGGCGATGCCCGCCTCGTCCCGTGCCAGTGCGAGCACGCCGATCTGCTCGGCAACATGAAGCGGTGCATTTTCACCGTGGGTCTTCAGGACCTGGTTGGCACAAGCCCAGAGTTCCCAATCGCTCAGCATCAGCCGAGACGTCCAACAAGGCCGAGGAAGAACGCGATCAAACCATAGCCCACGACACTGCTGGCGAGGAGCAGTTCAATATTGAATTTGGAGCGAGGAGGGCGGGGTTGTCCTGCTGGCCAGATCTGATCGCAGATGAGCTCGTTGAACCCGGCGCGCCGTCCGCAGACTTCCACTTCGCATCCGAGCAACCGGCGTGCTCCACGCCCGGTGTCGAGTTCCCACACGCCGCCTCCCGAATGGAGTTCTAGTCCGAAGGGGCCTTCGGCAAGACGGCCTGTCAGATTGATCTCCGGGCTTAGCGGCATGCAGGCCCTTTCCAGTAGCGATCCCAACGCAGCACCGTGCGTGTCTGGATCATCGAACAGGAGAGATCGGCTCCGCTCGGCAGTCGGCACCAGGCAGCCGTCCGGTTGCCGCCTGCCGAACCTTCCGACCGGCACGTCAATCTCGGTCCGCGAACTACGACGTGCCCTGTCGAGATGGTCCCGCTAGGGCCGCCAAGGAGATCGACGAGCGCGTCGCGCGCTTCGATAGCCGACGCGTCGGGACACGGCTGGTTGGTCCGGCATGTCCCGTCCATTTCGCGCGCTGCAATCCCGGCGATGCGGACATGGGGGCCTTCGGCGCACCATATGGGCCCATCGCCATCCCAGACATGCGTGGGTGTGCAGGTAAAGGTCTGGCCGGCAGCGACGATCGAGGCAGCGAGTAGGGCAAGCATTGGCGAGCTACCTAGCGAAGCGCGCGGCCGAACCAAAGCACGCGGCCGACAATATTGATCGTCCGCTTCTCCAGTCCGCGCCAACTGGGATAGGCCGGATTGTCGCTGAGCACCGAGACCCGCTTGCCTTGCGGCTCGATTGCGACCCGCTTGACGCTGAGCATGTCGTCCATGCGCAGCACATAGATCCCGTCGCGCAGCCGCGACTGCCCATCATTGAGATCGACCATGACTTCATCGCCGTCATGCAGCGTTGGCTCCATCGAATCTCCGTGCACGGCGATGATCGAAAGGCTCGTCGCCTTGCTTGCGGTCAGGCGGCGCAGCCACTTCTCGTCGAACCCGAACTGGGCGCATTTGGATTCCATCTCGGCCAAAGCGCCGTGCCCTGCCGAGGCTTCGACATCGAGAACCGGAACATGGACCAGTTCGACGACCGGGCCGGAACGCCGCTCGGGCGCGCCGAGGATCTTCTCGTCTACTCCGAAAAAGCGGGCGAGCACGGAGCGGTCCTGCTCGTCCAGCTGCCGGGGACTGCCGCGACGGATGTATTGCTGGATGTAGGCCGCATTGCGTCCAAGAAGGCGGGAGATCGAGGTGTAATTACAGCCTCGTTGCTGGATCAGATCGTCCAGGGCTTTGCGTGCATCTTCCATCGCTGCGGGTCCTATCGCATCCGTCTAGGAAATTCGATCCTAGACTCTAGGAAGCCTTCCTAATAAGAACATAACAAGAACGCAAGCGGAAAGCGAGTCGAAGGCGATGGAGCTCCTGGACCAGATTGAGGGCTATTTGGCGCGAAGCGGTACGAAGGCCAGCATGTTTGGTAGGCAGGCCGTCGGCGACCCACGGTTTGTTCAGGATCTTCGCGAAGGGCGTCGGCCGAGGCGCAAGACGTATGACAAAATTCTAGCCTACTTGGCGACAATGAATACGACTATTGACCACTCGCCCGATTGAGATCGAGCGGAGCGTACGCCTCAGTCGCTAGTCCAAGGGTTCAACTTAATCGCTACCGATTACGCGCAAGCGCATGCCCCTGGTTTCCAGCAGATAGGTCTCTACGCCGGCGACAAGATGCAGCCCCTCTTCGGAGATGGCGCTCCGCGAAAGACCGGGCTGAACGATGCGCACGTCGAACTCGTAGCGATAGTCCTGCCAACTCGCCTTGAGCTTTTTGAGGAACGCTGGCGTTCCGAGTTCGAAGCGTGTGCTTTGCCCCTTATCGAGGCGCAGCTTCTCGCGTTTGAGCATATGGGTAAACATGCGATTGGGACGATCCCGCCAGCGTGCGGACTTCTGCGCCTGGCCACAGACTTCGTAGAGATCCTTGACCCGAGCGCCGGGCTGATCGGCACTGGAATACTTGCAGTGGAAGAGTGTGACCTGGACCAGGCCTTCGGTAACGCGCAGCGAAACCACGTCGGCGATCTCACCTGCGCCGTCATCGTCGAACACAAGATCGTAGGCGTCGCAATCGGCGAGCAACGTGTCGATTACGTGCCGTTGGACGGAGTCCGCCCGCTTTTCCAAGCCCTGCGCTTCGGCACGAATGTTGATCTTGGACCAATCCCAGGCCTCGATCTGGTCCGCAGGATAGGGCTCGACGGAAACACCGTCCGGCAAGGAGTAGAGATGACTGTAGATCAGAAGCGAACCATCACCAAAGTCGATTTGGGGAGAATCGTCGCCGAAGGATTCGGACAATGACTTGACCTTGCCCCCGACCTTGATGCTGGTTTTCGGACCGGACTTTTGCGGATAGCGGGCGCCGCCCTCGCTGAACACAATCTCGAATTCCGCGGTGTGCGCCTCGCTGCGCACGGCAAACCTAAGTGGCCCGGTCCGTTCGTGGTCGAGCAGCTCGATGTCGCATTCAGTGAACAGGACGGGCTCGTCGTCAAAGCTGATTTCGATCCGATCCTCGATCTGGGTCAGCAGCGATTCCGGCCAGTGGATCGCCACCGGAGGAACGTCCGGCCGGGCACTGATCTGGCGGGGACGCATCGCGCTCTTGAAAACCCCGTCGGTCGTGATCCCTGGGTCGTTTACGGCCTGGCCAATGTCCGCGCACCATTCGACCCAGTCGGTGAGGTCGCGAACAGGCGCAATGGACCAGAACTTGCCCTTCGCAGAGCAGCCGCGGGAGGTCGGCACTCCGCCCAGAAAGCCAGTTGCAAAGACATTGTTCTTGATCCTGGACTGCGATTTGGCGTTGTCGAGCCCATCGGCGACGTCGACGCCCATGTACATGGAATAGCGGACGCCGCGCCCCTGATGGTGCGTCAGGCCGAGGTTCCGAAGGATCAGGCGGTTGAAGCCATGAAGACTGCGGAATACTTCCTCGCCCTCGACACGCCGCGTCGTCTCACCACAGACAGCCTTGGCCAGTCTATCGTACGGGCCCTTTGACGAACTGCTGATATAGAGCAGCCCCTTCACAGGATCCCAGTGCATCATATGCAGATCCCAGACCACATTGATTGCGTGTTGGGCGGTCGTCCAACCGGCCAGTTCCTCCGAACGCGTGACGAAGATGGCGACGCGCTGGTGCGGATTGACCTTCATGCCGAGATAGACGCCGGCGTTGTAAAGGTCCTCGGCGCGTAGCGGCTCCCAGGAATCGCATGACGTACGATAGACGACAGCATTCATCTTGGGTTCGAGTGTCTGCAAGGGAATGTCACTGAGGTCGCCGACAAACCCTTTGAACATCTCGGCGCGGCGAACTTGTCGATCGATTTTGGCAGTGCTTAGCGCTTCAACCAGCGCATTCCAGTCAGCGTCCTCCGCGTACAGCTTTGCCAGCGACCGGTCGATGTCGTCCACGCCGGTGTTGGCGATCACGGTGGCGTCGCCCAATCGCGGATCCTGCCGGGTAAAGCGGCCCACGAACTGGATTGTCACCGCAATGCTCTTGTGCGGATCGTGCAGCGCAGCGATCTTGAGTTCGGGCAGGTCAAATCCTTCGCCCAGCATGTCGACGCAGACGATGATCCTGCTGTCGAAACGCCGGAGCGCAGCGAGATTGTCGCGGCGGTCCCTTGTCGATTGCTGGCTGTGAACGATGACTGGCCGAAACTCGGGGTACATCGCACTGTAGATCTGGTGCAGTTCTTTGGCCCGATTGATCGTCGAGCAGCGCGCCATCGCGAGGTGATTGAGCCCCTGGTCAAGATCGGCCTGAAGAACTTCGCCGAGCTTCTCGGCAATAGCTGCGTCGGCATCTGCCTGGTCGAGACCAAAGACCGCTTCAAAGCGGATTGGTTTGAAGTAGCCCTCCGCCTGCGCCTTCTTGAGCGGGTAGGTGTAGATGAACTCGCCATCGACACGGCGACCATCCTCACGGAACGGCGTGGCGGTGAACTGAACGATCGGCAAGGGCGGATCATGTTCGACGAACAGGCCGCGAAAGCGTGCCCATGTCGGCGCGCCGATATGATGGGCTTCGTCAATGAACAGCGCCGAGGCCCGCCCAGCCATCCTTTCCTGGACCTCAGCTTCGGCGCGCCCTGCGATCTGCATGGTCGTGACCACGACATTCGCGCTGTCGAAGATCTCGTCCACCTCCTCTGGTGTCCGGGGAATGTGCGAAAGCCGCATGACGACAGGATAGGCCGCAGCGGTATCAAGGCACCTCTGCTGTTTGAGGATGCCGAAGGTCTCGAACTTGCTCGCGATCTGTTCGCGAAGCGCATCGGTTGGAACCACAACAAGCAACCG